>CAZIJP010000025.1:0-24891 GCA_964539615.1 uncultured bacterium | reverse complement strand
TTGTTGCCCCAAGTATCACCCCACGAATTACGGAAAACAAACAGTCTTGTCTTGGGATCGAATCCTACTAAAAGAACAACATGCCCTGCCGCTTTTTTTGTTTCTTCCTCTGTTGGCATACGGATCTCGCCGGTCTTATCATTGACCGCATCAAAACACCACATGATATTCATAAGCACCGGTCTTTTTTTTGTAAGAATGTAATCTGCTATCGTTTCTTTTTCAATGAAAACCGTTTTAAATGTATAGGGAAGCAACCGCACAGGATTTGGTGGGATCCCCGTGAATCGATTAGGCGACGGTTTACCGTTTGCATCAACAGCGCGGCTGTCTTTCAATTCTTCCCAGTTTTTCTTTTCATACGGCCATTCTTTTTCTTCCATGCAACCGAATTCGAACGCCTTCACGGCAAGAAATCCTGCAAGCGCATCAATATCGGTATACATCGATCTCAATAGGTCCGTATCAAGCGCATAATTCTTCCCCAGCCAATAAGCATACGATTCGGACAGATCTATCGTCTTCTTGGTCTTTTGTTTGATAAGAAATTCCATAAGCGCTGTTGCGGCGAAGGTATTGCACGTATTGCGGTATCCCTGATTTTTTACCGAGGACATCATCGGCCGGAGATCGACCGGCTCATCGGCGGGTTTGTATGCAGCGACAAAAACAACCGCAGACAGAACAACTGCAATAAAACCCAAAAACCTTTTCATCATAGAAAACTCCTTGTTTTCCTGTATTACGTAGTGGCGATGAGGTTGTTGCATAAAAAAAACAGCGGAGCAAGCCCCGCTGTCGGTATGAAATAACATTAACGGCAACGATCAATCTTCAACATATACTCGGGATATTGCTTTCAGCTTATCGCCTTCATTGAGACGGATGAAACGCACCCCGATCGTATTGCGGCTCTGAACTTTCATCTCTTGAACCTGTACACGTACCATCTGGCCGTGTTCGGTGATACCGAAAATATCATCGCTGTCGTTGACGATCAATGCGCCGACCAAATGCCCGGTCTTGTCGTTGACCTTCATCGCGATCAATCCTTTTCCGGCACGTCCCTGTTCTTTGAAATCGCCGACCTCGGTACGTTTACTGTAACCGTATTCCGATACAAACAACAGGTTCTCATGGTCTTGCGCATTCTCAACGGCTATGACCACATCATTCTTACTCAGTTTGATGCCTTTTACACCCATGGTCGTGCGGCCTTGAAGCTTGATATCTTTTTCTTTGATCCGGATGGCATACGCCTGTTGCGTAAAGATCATGATGGATTTGTCAGGTGCCAAACGCATCACTGAAACAAGAGCATCGGTCTCACGAACAACGACTGCGATCAAGCCGCGTTTGTTGATACGCGCAAACTCGGAAATATGGGTCTTTTTGACCATACCGTTGGTGGTGGTAAACACAAGGTATTCGTCATTTTCAAAACTTTTTATCGGTATATAATCGCAGACACGTTCATTCTTTTCAAGCGGCAACAGATTGACCAACGATTGGCCTCGTGCGGTTCTGCTCTTTTCCGGCACATCCAATGTGCTTAACGCAAACACGCGTCCTCTGTCGGTGAACATAAGCAGTGTGTCATGCGTCGATGCAATGAACAGTTTCTCTACAAAATCTTCTTCTATCGTCGTGAGTGCAGCAAGGCCCTTTCCTCCGCGGCGTTGAGTACGGTACATGGATTCTGCAACACGTTTGATAAATCCGCGATGCGTGATCGTGATGACCATATCTTCTTCCTGAATAAGATCGAGTTTACTGATATCTTTCATTTCATCGACGATCATAGTGCGACGAGGTGTAGAAAATAATTTCTGCATTTCGGAAAGTTCCGATTTAATGATCTCAAATACAAGTTTTTCGCTGCTGAGTATACTTTTATAATATTCGATCATTTTCAAAAGTTCTCTGTATTCTTCCTCAAGTTTTTCAACTTCAAGACTTGTCAACCGTTGCAGACGCATGTCAAGGATGGCCTGCGACTGGATTTGCGACAACAAAAATGCTTTCATGAGATTTGCACGTGCGGTATCGACATCTTTTGATTTTTTAATGATAGCAACAACTTCATCGATATTTGCAAGCGCGATACGTAAGCCTTCCAAAATATGTGCGCGTTCTTCCGCCTTGCGGAGAAGATAGCGTGTACGGCGAACAACGACTTCTTTACGATGGTTTATGAAATGCACCAGTATCTGCTTGAGCGACATAACTTTCGGGATGCCGTTCACCAATGCGAGGAAGATCATCGAGTAACTGACCTGCATGCTGGTAAATTTAAACAGATTATTGATAATGACCTCAGATTCCACATCATCGACATTTTTCAACTCAAGAACGATACGTATACCCTCTTTATTGGTCTCGTTACGCAGATCTCTTATACCTTCAAGTTTTCCGTCTTTAATGAAATCCGCAATGGTCTCAATCAGACGCGTCATATTCTCTTTATAAGGGATCTCGGTTATGACCAACGCTGCTTTACCTTTTTTATTGATCTCTTTTTTTATTGTCCCGCGAATGATGATCTTACCGCGACCGGTATTGTAAGCATCATAGATACCCGTTTTTCCGACTATGACGCCGGCAAGCGGGAAATCCGGTCCTTGAATGATCCTGATAAGGTCCATGACCGTTGCATCCGGATTATCGATCAGATACATCACACCTTCTACAAGCTCATTCAAATTGTGAGACGGTATCTCGGTGGCCATACCGACCGCGATACCTGCAGCTCCGTTCAACAGCAGATTCGGCACGATTGCCGGTAAAACATTCGGTTCTTTATTGGATTCATCATAGTTGGGTCGAAAATCAACCGTTTCTTTATCAAGATCGGCAAGCATATACTCGGCAACACGCGCCATACGCACTTCGGTATAACGCTGAGCTGCCGGCGGATCGCCTTCTATGGAGCCGAAGTTACCCTGTCCGTCAAGAAGCGGCACGATATAGGTGAACGGCTGAGCCATACGCACCAATGCGTCGTATATGGCCGAATCGCCATGCGGATGGTAATTACCCATGACATCGCCGACAACCTTTGCGCATTTACGATAGGAGCGGTTATAATGCAATCCAAGCTCGCTCATGCCGTACAGTATACGGCGCTGAACCGGTTTAAGCCCGTCGCGTACATCGGGAAGCGCGCGGCCCATGATCGTACTCATTGCATAATCAAGATACGATTGGCGCACCTCATCTTCAATATTTACATCTTTTATATTTTCTTTATCAATATACATATGCGTCACTTTCCTTTATATATCAAGATTTTTTACAAACAACGCATTGCGCTGAATAAATTCACGGCGAGGAAGCGTTTCTTCGCCCATGAGTATCGCAAATGTCTCCGCTACTTTAACCGCATCTTCCATTTTGACCCGCAACAGCATGCGCGTCTCCGGATTCATGGTGGTCTCCCACAATTGCTCGGGGTTCATTTCGCCGAGACCCTTATACCGCTGAAGATTGATACCGCTCTGACCGAGAGCTTTTACGGCTTTAAACAATTGCTTAAGCGTAAATACCTTTGTGCTGTTCTTTTCAAGGATAACATCGGCGATCGGCTCTAAGCTTTCTTTTTCATAATCGTCCAATGTAAAACCGAATCCTTTTAATTTTTCCTCGATCTTACTGACATTCACTAATTCATGAATATCCCACACCTCAACAACTTCTTCGTCATCGATAGAATCAAGCAATAACGGTTCTTTGCGCTCCTTGTTCATCTCTTCCAAAAAATGCTGTTTGGCTTTTTCGATTATGGTGCGCAGTTCTTTGTCATCCTTGGCATAAATGATGTCTTCCGAAAAAGCATAGAAGACCTTATATTTCGGAAATCCTATCCGTTTCATTTCGTCATAATCATGGATCGTGATTCCCTTGGTGCTCATTTTCAGAACATACTCTTCCATCTCGGTTATAAGCGTAAGCAATTGTGCCAACGACTGTTTTTCATAGGTGGTTTTCTTCGTCTTTACTATTATGCTCTCTTGCGTGTTTTCAATTAAAAATTGGTTGAGTTCTTTTTCTGTCTGAAGATAGCGGTGTTGTTTACCCTTGGTAATCTTATACAACGGCGGCTGCGCAATATACACATAACCTGATTCGATCAATGTCGGGAACATCTTATAAAAGAACGTCAGGATAAGTGTTCTGATATGCGCTCCGTCAACATCGGCATCCGTCATGATGATGATCTTGTGATAGCGTAGACGTTCAGGTTCAAAACTTGCGCCAAACCCAACGCCAAGCGCAGTGATCAACGAGCGTATTTCATCGTTTTTAAGCACCTTCAGGTCGGCAGCCTTAAATACATTCAGGATCTTACCCTTAAGCGGTAATATGGCCTGAAAACGGCGTTCTCTGCCCTGTTTTGCAGAACCGCCTGCAGAATCTCCCTCAACGATGAATACTTCGGATAATGCCGGATCTTTTTCGGCACAATCGGCCAGTTTGCCCGGTAATGATGTTGAATCAAGAGCGGTCTTACGACGAGCTAATTCTTTTGCCTTACGGGCTGCATTACGTGCCACATAGGCATCGACCGCCTTTTGCACGATCTTTCGAGCAACCGCAGGATTCTCCTCGAAGAACAGCGCGAGCTTTTCGGTGAATACCGACTCAACAATACCTTTTACTTCACCGTTGCCCAATTTCGTCTTGGTCTGACCTTCAAATTGCGGTTCAGGTACTTTAACCGAAATGATCGCGGTCAAACCTTCACGCACATCATCACCTTGCAGGCGCATATCTTTTTCTTTGAACATTTTGTTATTGACGGCATAATCATTGATGACCTTGGTCAACGCAGCTCGGAAACCGGACACATGCGTACCGCCCTCAATAGTGTTGATATTATTGACGTAAGAATATAATGTTTCATTATAAGACATATTGTATTGAACGGCGATCTCAACCCAGATGCTTTCACGTTGCTCAATGACCGTTATCGGATTTGCATACAGCTCTTCTTGGCCCTTATTCAAATATTTAGCAAACGATGAGATGCCGCCGTCATATTTATACGTAGAAACTTTTCCCGTGCGTTCATCTTCAAAAGTGATGCGGATGCCTGCATTCAAAAATGCCAATTCACGAAGACGTTTAGCCAATGTATCGAAATTATACTCCGTGACCTCAAATATGGTCCTGTCCGGAAGAAAATACGTTGTTGTGCCGGTCTCGGTGGTCTCGCCCACCACTTCCAATTTGGTAGTAGCTTTACCGCGCGAATATTTCTGGGCATAGATCTTTCCGTTACGCCGCACGGTCACTTCCAACTGTTCAGATAAAGCGTTAACGCAGGATACGCCGACGCCGTGCAAACCGCCGGACACCTTATAGGAATCCTTGTCGAACTTACCGCCCGCATGCAGCATGGTCATGGCCACTTCAAGACCTGACTTATCTTTATAGACCGGATGCATGTCAACCGGAAAGCCGCGGCCGTCATCGGATACGGTAATGGAATTATCCTCACCGATTACAACCTTAATCTCTTTACAATGCCCGGCAAGGGCTTCGTCTATACTATTGTCAACAACTTCATACACAAGGTGATGAAGCCCCATCACACCGGTGCTTCCGATGTACATCGCAGGGCGTTTTCGCACACCCTCCAGGCCTTCTAATACCTTTATACTATCCGCATTATATTCGGTCAAAACAATCTCCTCCTCTTTTTCGTAACTTATTTTTTTAAAACAACTTATGATTGTTTTTCATCAAGAAAATTATATCAGAAATCGATAAAAAGTAAAGGAAATAATCCTTGTTTTATATAAAAAAAGCGGGCCGAAACCCGCTTTTTAAGAAATATGAAAAATCAGTTAATTCAATTAATTACCCTGAAAATCCTTCATAAGGTCCATATACATTTCTTGCTGACTGCCGTACTTCGTAAAAGCAGGCGGCGTGACGAACACATCATCGCCGATACCGAAAACAAATGACGAGAACTCGATCTTTACGGTATCGCCGGCTGTGGTTTTTGCTTCTTGTCCGATATACATTTTCTTAACGGGGTCAATATAAATGACCATTTCGGTAAGACTTTTTTTCTCGGTATCATCAAGAACAGCTTTGTATTTATCGGTGTTCACACCTGCAAAAGTGGCGGTGCCGATCTTTTCGATCTTACGTTCAAATGTTTTATCATAAGCACCGATCTGTGATGCTTCAGCGCTGTTTTTCTTGATCGTGCTTTCAACATACGCCTCATTTTTCGGAAAAACGATATTGACCATATAATTTTCCCCGACGGTCTTGATGATCACTTGCTGTTCATCCAAACCCATCAGTTTTATCTGCTGATATGAAGCAGGATCAGGTAATGAGGTTGCGCTCAATAAGGTGTCCATCCTTGTCAATGATTTCTTTACATAAAGCGTACCGTTCACGGTCATTGTCTTAGCATCTTTTGTTGTTGACACCATGAGCATTTTACACGAAAACCCTTTTGTCTCGGCAGTGGTCTTATCAAGGACATCACCTAAGGTAAGTGCGCTGACATAGACAGCTGTCATAAGAACAGCAACCAGTATGCATGTGAATTTTTTCATAATCATCTCCATTATTCTTCGGAATCTTCCGTCATATGTTTCTTGCCTTCAGCCACAACTTTTTCCATTACTTCATGCGGAGCAATATCATACCGCAAAAATTCAGTACTAAACTTGCCTCTGCCGCCGGTTTTCGAACGCAATTCTATAAGATATTTCTGCATCTCGGATGCCGGAACTTCTGCTCTGATCATTTGGCGCCCACGACCGATCGACTCCATGCCGTTGATACGCCCGCGACGTGAATTAATATCTCCCATGATATCACCCATGTTCTCATCGGGAACAATTACTTCTACTTTTAAAACAGGTTCAAGTATCATGGCGCCGGCCGATTTAAAAGCTTCTTTAAAAGACATTGATGCAGCGATCTTAAACGCCATTTCCGATGAATCAACATCATGATAGCTTCCGAACACAAGAGCTGCTTTAAAATCAACGATTGGATAACCGGCCAAAATACCCTTGACCATGGTTTCGCGAATACCTTTTTCTACAGCCGGAATATATTTTCCCGGTACTACGCCGCCGACAACTTTATCTTCGAACAAGAATCCTTCGCCACGCGGCATCGGAGCAAATTCCACTGTAACATCTCCGTATTGTCCTCTTCCGCCTGATTGTTTTTTATATTTCCCTTGTGTCTTTGTAGCCTTTGTGATCGTTTCGCGATACGCGATACGCGGAACGGTTGTCGTCACATCAACACCAAAACGCGATTTCATACGTTCCACCATGATGTCGATCTGGATATCGCCCATACCGGATAACACAAATTCTGCCGTGTCGGCATTGCGTAGACTATGGAGTGACGGGTCTTCTTCCATAAGTTTGTGTAAACCGGTGCTCATCTTATCCTGATCGGAAGAAGAAACGGCATGGATCGCCATGGAATAAACAGGATCGATTGTATGAATGAACTTTACGTCAGAACCGTCTGCTGATGCTGTTAGCGTATGTCCGGTCTTTAAAGACTCGACCTTTGATATCACCCCGATCATACCAGCGCACAACTCGGGAATGTCAATGAGTTTTTTACCCATGGTCTGATAAAGATGGGAAACACGTTCTGTTTTTCCTTCACTGGCAATAACGATAGAATCTCCGGCCTTTAACGTACCGGAAACAACCTTAAAGAAACTCATTTTCCCGGTAAATGGATCAACAACCGTTTTAAATACTTTCGCTACAAACGGTCCCTGCGGGTCCATTTTCAGTGAGGCCTCTTTTTCGTCTTTTACAACATCGTATCCTTTGATCGAAATCGGAGCCGGTAAATATTCTGAAACGAACTGCATCAGAGTACTGATACCGACAAGCGTTTCTGCTGACCCGAGAAGAACAGGGGCAACATCGCCGTTATTTAAACCGACACGAAGTCCATTGAGTATCTCTTCATCGGTAAGCTCGTCACCGTTCAACACTTTTTCCATCAACGCTTCATCTTCTTCGGCTATTGTTTCAATAAGCTTTGAACGGTATTCTTCAACTTGATTGTTCATGTCCGCCGGAACCGGTATTTCTTTTGCGGTACCGTCTTTTTCAAATTCGTAGGCTTTCTTTTTAAGAATGTCCACAACACCCTTGAATTGGGTTTGCTTACCTATCGGAAGCTGTATGGCAACCGGATGCGGATGATGCATTTTTTGCTGAAGATCAGCATATATTTGATAAAAATCCGTGTTTTCACGATCAAGTTTGTTGACAAACACCAGAACGCGTTTATTCATTTCTTCAAGTTCTTCCCATACGCGCTCAGTGCCTACCTGTATACCGGAAGCTGCGGAAACTGTGGTAATGACATGATCTGCAGCATACATTCCGCTGAGGGTCTCAGCTATAAAATCGGTGTAACCCGGAAGATCGAGAATTGTATACTTTGTTTTTTGCCAATCAAATGACAAAACAGTCGTATTTATTGAGATCTGACGCTTGATCTCTTCCGGCGTATAATCGGAAACGGTATTTCCTTCTGCGGTCTTTCCCATTTTAGAGATATTCTTCGTAAGAAACAAGATCGCTTCCGCAATGCTTGTTTTTCCGGTCCCGCTGTGCCCTGCCAGCGCAACATTCCTTATCATCATATTATCCACAGCCATAGTAACCCCTCCGTTTCAATTTTATTGATGGTTTATCTTAGTGAATATGGCAATCCCCGTTTAAACTGGCCTTTTTATGAATGAACAGGTTCGATGTCTCAACTGTGCCTTCCGTGTAACCTTTGGGAAATATTTCGAGATACTCAGCCGTGATGTTCCCGACAACTCTACCCTTAATAAAAACATATTTTGCATCAACATTACCATTCACAACTCCCGCAACATAGAGCGTATTTGCTTTGACACTGGCATTGATTACACCGTGGGGAGCAATTATCAGATTTTTCGATTCAACAATGCTGATCTCTTTTGCCTTTATTTTTTCGTAGATCCTTATTGATGTTTCATCCTCACAATATCCGTCAACACCGGCTCCCGGTATAACTTCTTTATAACCGAACATCCGGCGCATCCATTGATAAAAGCGATAGTATAATTGCTCTTCTTTACGATGTTGTTGATATTCCTGATGGATGAGGTGAACAAGATATTTATCGCGTTCCAGACGGTTCATTATGACATTCATGCTTATTCCTTATCTTGTCTGACTGAAAGAGCGGAGACCCTTGAAGAGCCTCCGCTCAAACAATGATTATTTAAGCTTAGCGTAAACGAGCGTGTTTTTACTGTCATTGGCCATCCAGATCAAATAGCCAACCTGATTGTTCAGTGCATAAACCTTTGCTTCTTCTTTAAATTTATTGACCTGGGAAGGAGAAGGCTCACGGTCACCGTTTGCCTGTTTGTATGCTTTCACTTTATTTGCAACGATAGCATCGATACTCGGCATTTCGATTATCCATTTCGGCTGTTCCCATCCGCCATTTTTTACGTCTGTATTAAACGGAGGCTGTATCTGTTTGTACACACGTTTTGCATTCTCTTTAACTTTTTTCATTGTTGCATCGTCAAGCAAGCTGTATTTCAGAGAATCAAGTTCTTTGGTAGTAAGCGAAATTACCATATCGTCATAACCCGGTTCAGTAGTCTTGAGTTCAGCTGTCTTGTCACGCTTCTTATTCTTTTGTTCTTCTTTTCTAATTTCTTCAAGTTTCATTTTGATATCTGTATAGATCTCATCATAGCGAGCCTTATTGGTCTCTTTTAATTTTTCAATGATGACCTTATTCCGTATATCATTTTTTATTGTCGGATCCTTTTCATCAGCCACAGATGAGTATTTCTGTGAAAAAGATTCATCAACGGTCTTCATGATCACCGCATCAAGGCTCGGTAGAAAATCTGCTTTTTTTACTTCAGTAATGATTCCTTCAAGCGAATCAAATAACGATTTTTCCGTACTTGGAGGAGGAAGCGTTCCGTAACGCATCTTGTAAGCGCCGACAAATTTCTGAAGATCTTTGATCGATCCGTTGGCCTTTGTTATTGCTGCTTTATCAAGAATCGTATTGCTTCCCGACGAACAGCCGAACGCTGCGATCATAAAAAATAACCCAATACCGTATACTAATAATTTCTTCATATAAAACTCCCCTTTCCTAACGTTTCAAAAATTATACAATGATTTTTTTTCATGTCAACGCTTTATTTCTTTTCATAGCGTTGAATCACATCTTCGATAACCCTTGCAAGACGTTTTGTTCCTTCATCGATCTGTTCAAGCGTCGGATATGAGAAATTAAGACGCATTGTGTTGTGACCACCGTCATTACAATAAAAAGCGCTTCCGACAACATACGCAACATTGTTTTCAATGGCTTTATAGAACATCTCTTCAGTATTGATATACTCTGGAAGACGAAGCCATAAAAACATGCCGCCCTCCGGTTTTGTCCAATTAAGCTCCGCATGTTTCGGCATATAGGTCTCCAATGCTTTCAGCATCGCATCTTTTTTAATACGGTACAATTCAACATTTTTCGTTATCCGGTCATAGATAAGCCCGCGCTTCATATAACGGGATGTAATTTTTTGGGTAAACGGCGGTGTACACAGATCCATGGCCTGACGTGCAACAACAAATTTATTTATGATCTCCGCAGGACCAATGACCCATCCTAATCGTAGGCCGGGGGCAAAAATTTTAGAAAAAGTATACAAGCCTACCGTATGGCCCTCTTTATCCAACGAATAGATCGACGGTATGGTCTCGCCGTTATAGCGAAGATTACGGTATGGAGAATCTTCCATGATGATAAACTGATACTTATGAGCTAGTTCAACAAGGCGTTGTCTTTTTTCAAGACTCATTGTGATGCCTGCCGGATTCTGAAAATCAGGTATTACATAAACAAACTTCACCCGTTCGCGCATATCGCCCAAACGTTTCAGTTCAGACTCAAGTTTATCCATTTCCATGCCGTCATCGGCCGCATTGATACCGATCATACGAGCACCGTAACTTCTCATAGCGCTTATCATGCCGACATATGACGGCAATTCTAATATGACCGGATCATTAGGATTGATGAAAACCTTACAAACCATATCGAGCGCTTGCTGTGATGCGGTCATAACGAGAATGTTATCCGGTGTTAAACCGGTGATCCCGTCTTTCTCCATAAACTTAATGATCTCTTCTTTCAACGCGGGTTCGCCTTCGGTCGTGCCGTACTGAAGGGCTTTCGTGCCTTCCTCATCAAGCATCTCATTGACTATGGCCTTGACATCATTGACCGGAAAGGTCTCCGGCGCAGGCAATCCGCCCGCAAATGAGATGATCCCCGGTTTCGTGGTCAATTTCAATAATTCCCTGATCACGGATTTTTTAAGATTTTTCGCGTTTTGCGAATACAATCCTTCTAGATCGGCTATCATAAACCCCTCCTTAAAAATGTTTTCTCAGTTCACGAACGCGTTCCGCTTTATCAGGTGCCGCGAAAATGAACGACCCCACCACAAAAACATTTGCTCCGGCATTTTTGGCATCGACAATTGTTTTGCCATTGATACCGCCGTCTACCTCAATATCCAAATTATCACCGAACATTTTTCGTGCTTTTTCGATCTTTCTGCACATTTCAGGGATAAATGCCTGCCCGCCGAAACCGGGTTCAACCGTCATGATCAACACACGGTCGATATATTCTTTCACGGGTTCCAATAAGCTTACATCGGTTGCAGGATTAAGCGCAATACCTGCCTTTTTACCCATATCTTTTATTTTCTTCAAGTTTATATATGAATGTGTCGTTGCTTCATAGTGGAAAACGACAATATCACTGCCGGCCTTTGCAAAAGGTTGCCAATAAAAATCAGGATCATTGATCATCAGATGGACATCAAATACCGTTTCAGGGAAACGCGGCCGTAAGGCTTCTATGACTGGTATTCCCATGGAAATGTTTTCGACAAAATTACCATCCATGACATCAAAGTGAATTTCATCTATGTACGTAATTATTTCAGAAACAGTCTGCCCGAGAGCGAAGAAATCAGCGTTGAGAATGGATGCCGAAATTTTGCACGGTATAGCCATCACCTCGTTAGCATAACGCCGAACATCCCGGCCATTTTGTGCTGTGGCGGGTATGAACGGAATATCGTTTCCCCCAAAACTATACCATTACAAGCATCAGTGCGCAAATGATTTTTTTCCGACAGACGAACAGGTTTGAAATCACTGTGGGAACGTAGAAAATCCTCTATGACCGATTCATTCTCTTCTCTGTTAACCGTACATGTGCTGTAGATGATCTCACCGTCAGGAGCCAGAAGTCGTGCGGAATGATCAAGCATGGCTACCTGGACTTTTCTTAATGAAGTAAGATCTTCAGGAGTTAACCGATATTTAATATCGACCTTGGCGTGAAGCACCCCAAGCCCGGAACACGGCACATCAAGAAATATATGACGATAATTCCATGAAGGATTATATTTCAGAAAATCCGATTGAACGATATCGATACCGGTCAATCCGAGCCTGGTGATATTTTGTGATAATTTCTTTATACGGCGAGTAGACGATTCAAGCGCTGTAATGAGGAAATTGCCGGGGTTGTGCTCTGCAAAAAAGGTCACTTTCCCTCCCGGTGCGCTTCCGACATCAAGCAGCGGTCCCTGAATAGGTGAAAAAAGCATACACAGTAATTGCGCCGCCGTATCCTGCACATAAAAATATCCATCTGCAAAGCCCGGCAACGTTTTCACATCTATGGGATCGGGCAAGCGAACCGTGAATGACATATCCGAAGAACGTTCATACGAGATCGATTGTTCGTCAAGCAATGCCGTAAAACCCTCAGGCGATATCTTTGTCTCGTTTATACGAAGGTCGGTATATCCGGCGGTTTCGTAAAACGAAAACAATGCTTCGGTTTGCTGTGGAGTATACTGTTTTAAAAAAAGGTCAACGATCCATCGGGGATATGAATAACGGATACACATCGATGATGCTGGATCGGTCGGATAGCTTATTTTTTTCCCCGCTCTGAGAAATGAACGCAGCACGGCATTTACAAATCCTTTTGCAGGCGGCTCGACCATTGCCGTTAATTCAACAGCCTCGTTCACTGCCGCATATTCTTTAGAAGAATCATTGAACAACAACTCATATGCAGCAATGCGTAACACCATCTGCACGGCTTCCGAGGGCAGCCTTTTCATATACGGACTCATAGCATGATCAAGTAATATCTTTTTTTCGATGACACCTTTGACAAGACGGTACCCGAATCGGGTAAGTTCACTGCTTTCAAGCAGGTGATCGATATAAAAGGTGCTTTTTTCCCATTCGGTAAGAATGGTATAAACGTTAAAACGCTCACTCATATACAAAAAAGGTCAATTGCATAAACCCGCTTGACCTCACGGATGAACCGGTTCATCGGAAACCCGACCACATTGTAATAATCGCCTCGAATTGCTTGTATGAGAAAAGCGCCGTAACCCTGTATACCGTAAGCCCCGGCTTTATCGGCATGATCATTGCGTGATAAATAACGCTCGATCTCTTTGTCGTTCAGCATGGAAAAATCCACCTCCGTTATTTCGGTAAAATCGTGCCGCTGTCCGTCTTTAGCCGTACAGACGGCCGTAATGACCTTATGCGTAACACCTGATAGCAAGGATATCATCGATCGTGCGTCTGCCGTATCCACGGGTTTTCCAAGTTTCGAATCGCCGTGCACTACAATTGTATCAGCCGTTACCGCAAGCAATGAAGCCGGATACCCCTTTATCAGAAGCGCGTCCATCTTAGCTCGGCATACTGCCAATACTGCCGTCTCAGGATCCGCAATACCGGCCAGTAAACCGTTCTCGTCTATATCCACAGCATCTGTTGTAAACGGCACATGAAGTCTCTCAAACAGTTCTTTGCGCCTGGGAGATGCTGATCCGAGAAGGATCATACGTGCTCTCTTTTACTGGTGATCATTATTGTGACCGGCCCGTCATTAACAAGACTGACATGCATATGTGCGGCAAATCTCCCGGTCTGAAGATTTGGAAATCCCTTTTCGCGAAGTTTGCAACAGAACAGATTATACAACAGTTCCGCTTGCTGCGGAGGTGCGGCATCGGTAAATGACGGTCGATTGCCTTTTTTTGTATCGGCATACAGGGTGAATTGAGAGACCGCAAGTATCTCTCCGCCAATATCTGCCACCGAGCGGTTCATCTTTCCGGCATCATCATCAAATATCCGCAAATTGATTATTTTATCGATACATTGATCTGCATCAATATCGGTATCTTCATGACCGACACCCAACAAGATCATCAGTCCTCGTCCTATCGATCCGCATACAGTATCATCAATGCGCACATTGGCATTGGATACTCTCTGGACCAATGCCCTCATTGTGGCAATGCCTTCCCGAAGGAATCAATGGTCATGTCGTCATTAAAAAGGATATACGAATACGGAAATTGTAAGTATTCCGGCTGCCAAACATTTGTATAAACAAGTATCTGATCACTGTTGGCAAAAGTTGCCATAAACTTTTTCTCATAAGCAAGGTACTCGCCGGTCGTTGAATAGATACCGTTTGATCCGATCTTAATTGAAAATCGTTGTGCAAGTTCATATGGCATTGTGTCTTTTACACATAAAATGACCTTACCTTCGCTACGTAACGGCCTCCCGAAAGTCTTCATCCAGGCCTCATTGCTGCCGCTGTCTTTATATGCACTGATTGAATTACTGAAAATATCTGAAAAAACCGTTAAAACGGGGAATTTATCGGAATAGATCGTCCATTCTTTTTTTCCCGTATCATAGACAAATGAATTTTTAGCATTCGGCTGGACCGTTGCTTCTGCACCGTTCAAGGCAATAATAGAATTTTTATCGGTTTTAATTTGAAAAAAAGAAATATTGTTGCAAAACACACTCCATACCGCTCCGCTTCGATTCAGTGAAACGGCGAAATAATCTTGGTCTTTCCCTATCCGGTCATATACCGAGATTGGGCCAAGGATATTATTACTCAAAGAATTGCTTGATAATTGAACCGTTGTTTTATTTCTATAATTCAATTCTTTAATTTCGCGAAGATATTCTTGGGGCGTTAAAGCAGCTGTTTTATGAATTATCACATGCTCAGGATAAATCGGTTTTCGCACATCATACATATTTATAACTGCATGTATATCATAATTTTTCAATGTTACGCTTTGTTCTGCTGACAAACGAACATTCTCCGAATCAAGAAGAACTAATGCTAACGGGAAACCCATCGGATGATTGCCGAGAAGTGGAAGCCATTGCTCCGCATGTTTTCCCCATAAGATCAATCGAACCGTTTTATCCTGAGATTGACAAAACCTGACCATATCTGCAATGTCATAATAATCCATAATGGTAGGCATTGTTTGCTGAAGCGTACAATAGTATTCTTCGCCCGATGCCAGTAACGCCGGAATAACTCCGACCGCTTCTGCATAATCAGTAAAAATAATCAGATATGTTTGTGATGCACCTTTTTTAACATTTCCTAGAAACCATTGACGTTTATATGAATCAATAGTCGATAAAAACTCGATGCGCTTTAATGATCTAACTGCCTCAAGAGTTTTTCGATCTGTATCGGTCTTTATCGAAAAAAACGGATTAGGATCATGTAAAGCGGTGAAATCAATCTCTGTTGAAAGATTCCCGCATGCAATTGAGACCAAATTATTGCCCTGCAATATCTCACCCGGAGAACATAGTAATGAAAAAGCGCCGTTCCCGTCAAGATGCAGTGCGACCGTTTCTTTATTCGGCGTAGTTATTATTGCTGTAGCAGCAGGGCCGAAATACTCACCATTGAGCATAATAGGCTCACCGTAAGGAACATACCCGGGATTCTGCAATGAAAGAACGGTATCTTTTTCAGAAGCACGCAATAGGGCAAAGGGCATATCGGCAAATGTGATCGTTTTGTGATTGATTCCGTCATCATCATAAAAGTTGATCTCACATTTAGTAGGTAAACTGCGAAAGAGTTGTACTTCATTACCAGGGATTCGAACAATGATCTCTGCAGCATGACCTTTTTGTGTTATGCTCATTGGCAATTTGGGAACGATCTCAAAGGTATCATTTCCAGTACGGAGCAGTTTTACTTCGTAAAAATCTTTTTCATTCCGGTAAAAACGTATCGCAGCCGTATCCCCCCCGGACATTGTATGCGAAATGATCCTATTATCGGTTATTTGTAAAGATAACAACAACCCTTCGGGTGTCTCGGCAAATGAAGCTGAAGCCGAAAAATCTTCCGTACCAAAATAAGGACCATTACGTACTTGATCGGGATAATTAAAAATGATCGGCGCAACAAAAGGCAACTGGTTATACGGCACCGGGACAATTATGACATGGTCATTCTGCGTTTTATACGGGACGACCGTAATGGCAAATGCGTTGAAAACAATAATAATTGCAACAACTATCAAACTAGAATAGTATTTCAAATCCCACCTCGAATTTAAATTCATTATTATTTGATATAATAGAACTTGTATAATAGCGTGAATACGCAAATCCAGCATTTAATTTCATTTCGTTGGAAAAATTATATGTGCCAAATAGTTTATTATCTAAACGCTGAGTGTTCAACGCATTTGAATTATCATATTTATCAACAACATATTGCACGGATCCATTGATTGATAATAATGCCGTGACTTCTTTTTGGTTTTCACTTAAAAAAGTTTTAAATTTCTTACTTAATTGAGTTGAGTATTCAACCTTAACGAAGGTATCAATTTTCTTATGTTGAACGGTATCTGTCATTAATTGCTCTTGTCTTGAAAAAGAATAAAGTCCCCTAACTTCAGACCGGATTTTATTGTTCCATGAAACATTCCATACCAGTGATGGATTATAGGAATGTTCTCTCATTTCCGTAGATGATTTTTTCGTAGTATCTTGTTCTTTATACGTAAAACTTAATGATTGAGATATTATTTTTTTTTGAATATATTCCAACAATGGTATTCCTGCCCAGCTAGAAAGAGTAATACTTATATTCGGCCAATCACGAGACTCAGTAACATAATCACCGCTTGAGCTCTCGGTTGTTGATAGCGAATACCCATACTGCATTTTTGCAGTAATATATTTGAGCAATCCAAATGAATTTGTTACGGAATATCTATCATTAACTATGCTGCTTTTCGGCTGATACATATTTCTATAATTATCATAACTACCTAAATAAAATAGCCAATCGGGTTTTACATTTACAGAATCATAAGAAAGACTAGTTGAATTCGAATAATCAAAAGAAATATCATATGAGCGTGTAATGATATTAATATCCGAAACTATATTGAAAAGATTAAGATTAACTCCGCCAGAGTATGAGCGCGATCCGTTGACTGTATATAAATAATAAGACTGTAATAACTCCGCTCTCTTTAAATCCCAATTCACAGACGATTGCGACGAGTAGCTTGTTCGAAGATCGGCAAACTTATTTATTTTACTTGAATATGAACCATTTATTGAAAACGATTCATTTTGATTAGTAAATTTATCGCTTATGCGGTCCCATTGTTCAGCTAAAGTATACTTACCCATTATTTGAGCATTACTAATAATTGATTTTGAAATTGACGCATTGTTGATAAGGTTCCAAGTTACATCACAGTTCCATTGATTTTTCAAGATTGACGTATTTTTAGTAGAATCGGTATAATCTGTGCTATAACCATTTTCAACAAATCCAAATAATAATTTACTCGGAGTTAATGTAAAAATCGAATATTGAATGCTGGGAACAGCATAGTTTAATGAAATATTATGACTATATAATACGTTTTTTGATGGATTAGCACTCATAAAATTATTGTTTTCCGAAAAGTTATAAGAATATGTAAAAGTAGGCAGTTTGTTAATACTAAAATTGCTTACAAAAGAAAATCGGTTGGATACGTTTTCGCCAGTTGATTCTAAGCTTGATGTTACAATATCGTTGTTGTTCGAAGACTTATTAGTTGAATATGCAAAATTCATTGCAGTGGAAATATCACGTCCAAAGAATAATTTTCCCGGATTGATACGAAATGTCATATTCTGATTAATTGTATCAATATTTCTTGGTATTTCGCCGATTTGAGAGTACGTGCCATCTCGTTTAGATATTAAATATGTTAATCCTAAATCATTGTAGCTTGCCGTAGTCTCAAATAAAACAGCCTCGCCAACAAGAATAGCAACATCAGTCAGTAGCATATCATTAACATATAATATTCCTCTGAAAGGTAACCCATTTATATCCTTTACACCAATCAACATTGATTGAATTGATTGCATTGAAGGACTTCCGATTTTATGTAAATCCAAGTTATCAATATTTATATCAAACTGCTTCCATCCGGTAGTACCTGGTTGAATTGTTGTTGACACTTCATAATAATCGTTATCGGAAGTTAAAAAACGAACCACCAATGCATAAGGATTTATATTTGGAATTACATTGTCTTTTGCAAAGTAATACACACGAAAGGTTTTATATTGAGTAAAATCCCTGTTGTTGCCGAATTCTTTTCTACTAAATCCAGAATGGTCTGTAGGTGTAGAAACAGAATCCATTATAAAATCAAGTTCAATCGCAACATCTTTTTTAACAGCATTAATGTCCTCGTCAACGTCTTTGTGCAGCGGGATAAAGTCTGGAGAAGAATAATTATCAATGGTAGTAACAGTAAAAGAATCCCCCGCTGTGATCAAAGCGTTTTCTGCATCCCAAACGGAACCTACAATGGATATCTTTCCGATCTCCATATCGCCACCTGTAAATCCCGTACCCCAAATTTTTAACATTTTAATATTTTCAATTGCATCAAGATCGCCCGTAAAATCTGATAATGGTATTCGTTTTATAACCCATCCGTTATTTTCAGAGGGCTTTTCCAACTTTAAAGAATATCGTAACAAAAATAAATTTTGACTGGACCAACTGGTTCGTGACACATTTTCATCGTCAATACTATTATTCTTATTTCCCATTTGCACTATATTTGCATCTGAAATATTAAAACTGTAACCTGAATCCTCATCTGCAGACAACTGATTATCACCGTTCATATCCTCGGTATCATGTATACCATCCCCATCTGCATCATCACTAAAAGTACCCAAATCAATAACAATGTCCTTGCCAACCAAACTAGCTGTGTTTACTCTATACCATATCTCAAGATATTTATATTCAGAAAAATCCGTTGGTAAATTTGATAATATTTGCCCAAAAGCAAAAAATTCACTTGGATTCACCGGCATTTTATGAAATTGCAAAACCATAATGCTTGAAGTTCCAAAATTCGAACGGATAGAATCTAGCCGGATAACGTCATTTGTGAAAAAATTAACCGGATTATTGCTATCTGGTTCATATGCATTTACATTAATAAGACTGTACCGATTTTCATTACTAAGACTGGTCTCCGCTGGCATTGAAGTAACAAACCAACGATCTCTGGACATGCTTAACGAACGAATCAATTCACTCCCTTCCATATCATCAACAATGACTGTTCCATATGAATTCGGATTAATTTCGCTACGAGCATACTCTCCGCGTGTTTTGATTAATAATTGCGGAAAAATCTTATTATCTAAATTTAATAACACGTTTGTTCCATAAACAGTGTTTGCAAAAGGCTCTTCGCCAAAACGAGGTATTTCATCTTTGTTATTATCTGGCATTGATTCGCTGAGATATGATACTCCGAGTTTTAACCATTCCTCATCGCGGTAATCATATTCCAAACGAGTTCCAAAAAGTGATTTTGATTTTGCGGCAAAAACCGGATAATACTCACAAGTTATCTTAATATCAGAAGTTGCAGATATAAGACTTTTATCAATAATCGTAACTAGACCACTTGTATAATCAATTTGATACTGGCTACCCCGAATTAACACTTTATCGTCAATAACAACACGCTCACTATTTTCAATGATGTCAAAAGCATTCAATTGAAATACAGTCTGCGGAACTAAATTTTCAACAATAATTTTATATTTTGTGCGTTTATCAGAAGATGTATAATAAATAGTTTTATTTGAATATAATTCCTTTCGTGTATCATTTCCTTGAAGCTCCGTAATTAAATCAGCCTCATCATACGTAGTTAAATCAAAAGGGAAATTTTGAGGAAAAGTTAAAATACCATAATCATAATCAATAGCTGTAGGATTAACGGTATGCCCGTCCGTACTAATATTAAACATTTTTATAAACTCTATATCATTATTATCAAGTTTTACAAAAGAATCCTTATTGTCTTTCCAGATGCTGATCTTTAAATTACTCTGATTTTCCGGAGAAATAGCTGAAATCCCGAGTATATATTTATTTTTCATCTGATAAGGCAACATTTTATCATAAACATTCCAAATAAAAAACGGCATCACTTCATTCTGAAGTTCACCCCAAATCTGTCCATTTGCATCTTCAACAATTACTGCCATATACCCATTCTGCCAGGAATAATTAAATAACTGGATAATACCTGTCTCTTCTTGATAAATAAATTCTGTTTTATTAAATAATTCTTGAAAATAATAATTATTTCCTCCCACAGTGACATTGATGGCATTAACATTATCAGATGAATTAAGATTATCGACAAAAACACGAATGCTTTTTATTGGTAATGCAATATCAGGATTTCCAACTTTTAAGGAAAAAAATTGCTTAGCATACTGCAAATCCAGAATTTCCCGTTTCTCAATTGAGGCACTTCCGGTAAATGAAGCAGAACCTGTTTCTCCCTCTTCTTTACTGATAATCATATAGTTTTTAAAAGGTCCCGCCTTTGCAAATGTACGAATGCCAAACAATTGCTTACTGAACGATATAAAATCCGTATGGGGTAAATTCAAATTAATATTCCCGATCTCAACTGTTTGAAGTATCTCATCCTCTTGCCCCTTATATAGAACGGTTAATTTTTGACGACTTTTTTCTTCAAGAGTATCATCATAATCTAAGTTGATAAAAAACCGGTTTTTAATTTGCCCTTCAACCTTAACTTGCATTTCTTGATTTATCTTATAAGTTGTTTGAAATTTTTGCATCGTACTACTGGTTTCATGGTATGTAAGATCCGGAAATACCTTATAAGCGTAACTCATATTGACAAATTTCCTGCCAGTTATAACAATTTTCGAGTCATCCCAAAAGACTAGATCCGGCAATAATCCCGTAGTATCTTGTGATGTGCGTGTTAGTTCTTGGTTTTGAATTTTTCTACGCACTTTATCAAAAATTGCTTTGTCATAATCAAAGTCACCTGAAAAATATGGAAGCTCGCTTCCATAAAAATAATAATAAGGAAATTCAAAGGAATAAAATACCGTCTGTTCTTCAATTTCTGTTTTTACTTGATCATTTTCATCATCTTCCAGCCTTGTATTTGATTGAAATTCTCCAGGAATTGAGTAAACAACTTCATTTATACATGTTAAAAAAACAAAAAATAATACTATAGATAATAATCTCATAAATGATCCTTGCCGATTTGACACATTTCCTCCGCTGTTTTAAGTGTGAAGTCTGTAATTCTGTTGCCGCCTATCATCCGTGCGATCTCCTCGATATGCTGAACCGGAGACAATTCCGAAACGCGAGATATCGTCCTGCCCGATTGTTCGAGCTTTTCCACATAATAATGCCCGTCAGCCAGCGATGCGATCTGCGGTTGATGCGTGATCACCACGAGCTGCACGCCTTGGGCCATTTCCTTCATCTTCAATCCTAGTTTACGCGAGGTATCGCCGCCGATGCCGGTATCGATCTCGTCAAATATCAGTGAACCGAGACTGAACCGCTTGCCTGTTACCGCTTTGATCGCGAAAAGAACACGCGACAATTCACCGCCCGAAGCTATGGCCGCGAAAGGATAATACCCCTCGCCAAGGTTTGTAGCAATAAAGAATTCTATGTTCTCAGGCCCGGATAAAGCAACAAACCCGTCATCAAGCTTCACGCCTGTATCCCACGGTAAAAATCGTACCGAAAAATCTGCCTTTTCCATGCCAAGGTAAGCAAGCTCATCTTCGATGGCCTTCTTGAAATGCTCAGCCGCCGCTTTCCTCTCAGATGTCAGTTCCATTGCCTTTGCCTGTAAACCTTCCCTAAGTTCGGCGATCTTCAATTCTATGGCCTTACTGTCGAAGGTCATCTCCTCTATATCGGCGATCTCACGACCGATCTTTTCGCAATATGCGATCACATCATCCAGCGTATCGCCATACTTGCGCTTGAGTTTTTCCAGTATTGACAGCCGCTCATTGACCCAGGCCAGCCGTTCTTCGTCCAGGTCAAGGGCATCGACCTGCCGCTCGATCTCGCGGGCAGCTTCGTATAAGCCGTCAATGGAGGCCGATACGGCATCAGCGCCGGAATTCAGTTGTTCGTTGAATCCCTTCAACGCTTTCGCATTGGCCAATAACCGATCGGTAAGCACCGTAAATGTATCATCGTCATTGAGCAACGCATTGATGTCTTGTGCGGCATTGATAAGGTCGTGGGCATGTTCGAGCATTTTCAGTTCATCACCCAATGTATCATCTTCGCCGGGCGCAGGAGCGGCAGCGGTGATCTCATCATATTCATACCGCAAGGCATCCAATTTTCGGCGTATCTCTTTTTCATTTGTTTTGAATCGGTCATACCGGCTGCAATGCTCGGCATAATCGCGGAACGCTTCCTGATATGCAGTCACGACAGGCTGATATCCGCCGAACGCATCCAGAAATTTATAATGTTCTTCGGGGTGCATGAGCCGTTGATGGTCATTTTGATTATTAAGATCGACCAGGCGCTCCATGATCTCACGAAGAATTGCAAGCGTGGTCTGCGAACCGTTGATATACACGGTATTCTTACCGTTGCGCCGTATCAGACGTTTTATAATGATCTCATCATCGCACGGTAATCCTTTTTCACGCACAAACTGAAGATCAGCTTCGCCTATGCCTGAAAAAGACGACTCGACCACCGCTTCTTCTTCGCCTGCACGGATAAGTGTGTTCTCCGCTCGGTCACCCATGATCATGGCGATCGCATTGAGGATGATGGATTTGCCCGCACCCGTTTCGCCGGTGATGACATTGAATCCCGGACCGAACCCGATGGTCACTTCATCTGCGATGGCAAAGCTGCGTAAATAAAGCCGATCGATCATGGCGTATATCCGTTTCGTGATCCCCACGACATTTTTCTGCGAAGCAGGTCGTAAAAACGCCAATCCTTCGGCCGAAGCAACGGGATACTGTCTTTAGAAAGCGAGATGTCTATCGGTTCATGGAACGGCACCGCTTCACGACCGTCAATGACCAGCATTGCGCCCGTACTGACCGGCGCGACCGTTACCGTGTCCGTTTCGTTCATGACCAACGGTCTCACGCTTAAAAGATGCGGTGCGATATTATTTAATATAAATGCTTTTGTAGCAGGATGCACGATACAGCCGCCGATGGAAAGATTATACGCGGTTGAGCCGGCAGGCGTGGACAAAATAACGCCGTCGCCGATATGTCGGTACAGCGATTGTCCGTTTACGGAAATATCGAGATGCACGGCTTTACTGATGCTCTCCCCCTTGATCACGACGTCGTTGATCGCGCGGCCAACCTCATTGCGGTATCCGTATGTAATATAGAACAATTTTTCTTCTATCGAGTTCCCGTTTTTCAGGATATCGGTACATACTGTCTGATAATTGTCGCGCTCTGCCGTGGTAAGGAAGCCCAGATGCCCCACATTCACACCGAGATATCGATACGCAGGGCCGTACATGCCCATTGCATAGATGAGCGTCCCGTCACCTCCGAGCGTGATGATGACATCTGCTTTCTCAACTGATCCGGCGATCGTGAATGTCGAGCGGAACCATGATTCCACTTCACCGAAACACGCCACATCCTGAGCTTTTGTAGGATTGATACATAAAAATACCGTCATTGAAAAAGGCCTCTCACGTTGTTGGAAATGATGCGACCACTCATATATATTCTGTTATAACAAAAATTTGTTTTCACGGGAAGATTATAGCATAGGAACAAAAAAAGTAAACATTGTAGTACGCTATTTGTGAAGTATTTACTCGTTGTACCGGTGAAATTATGTGAATACCTCACCGAGATCATGGCATGCCGCGTTCTTTTTAAGGATCAGCTGTTTTTGAAATTTCAAAACCCGGGCAACCGAGTCATTCGGTTTTTTCGCAAGCCCGTTCTCGCACTGAGCAAGCGCATCATCAAACAATTCGGCACGACGCATCATATCCGCCAACAACGCCTCTTCGGTACCGGGATCTTCCGCAAATGTCGCCCCACTGTTTTGTACCCGTTTAAATAAAGCAATAGCTTTTTTTCGGCTTTCAACAGCACCGTCCTTGAAATCGTCATCGTCGCATATCCATGCAGCATGCAGACAGGCATAAGCGGCGCTTAACAAATTACCGTCGTTTGCGGTGATCATGGAATAGCACAAAAAGGAATTTGCGCATTCCGGAAAATTCTCAGAATGCAATTGTTGTTTATACTGTTCTTGCCCCATCATTTCGGCAGCGTTCTCATATGATTCGGCTATATCGGTCGCGCAATACCCGCATTGCGCGCATCGTTGAATTGCCATTCTAATGGTCGACCGTTCCATCTCAGGCGGACGAAGATCGAGATCGGGATGCCCGAAAGCATTCGTTGAGCCGATCCCCGTAAACTCATGAACGGAGCCGCATACGGCGCATTTGCGTTTGATCGGATACAAGGTGGTCATAAACAAGCCTCCGGTTAAGGATGAAGT
>CAZIJP010000024.1:0-25093 GCA_964539615.1 uncultured bacterium | reverse complement strand
AAAGCAGAGATAATGGCCAGTCCATCAGTGACCACAATGAGTGGTATGACTGCTTATTTACAGAATGGTAAATCAATTCCAATTACTCAAAAGGATGAATCAGGAAATACAGTTAACACATTAACAGATATCGGTATTAAACTTGATGTAAAACCGGTTGTAAATGCCAATAACGAAGTAATTCTTGAAATAAGACCTGAGGTGAGTGACCTTGCTGCACCTGCAAGCGGTGCAACGTTAATTATTGCGAAAAATACGGCAAGTACAACATTAATGGTCAAGGATGGTAAAACAGCAGTTATTGCAGGCCTTGTCAGAATTGATAAAACTAATGCATCATCAGGAGTTCCTATTTTAAAAGATATCCCGATACTAGGACTTTTATTTAAAAATCGTGTAACGAGAAAAGATTCAGAAGAAATAATTATATTTGTTACCCCGCACATAATTTATCCGTCAACAAACTAATACTAGCGATGATCATGCGGGGGAGGTGTAGCACCTCCCTCTTGTTTTTAGAATATTGTGATTAATTGGAAAATAAGAAAGATTGAATTTGGAAAACAAATTAGAATTAATTATATCTTATATTAAAATATTAATATTACCCATATTGCTCGGTATGCCTTTGCTGTTGTTATTTGGAACTGATACATTTATTAATGCATTGGGAATCAATAACCAAATACAAATTGAATTAATTATTGTGTTTGTTCTCTTAGCAATTATTTCATTTAAAAACATTAAGTTCAATCGTGATGTTTTTGTATTATTTCTTTTACCGCTAGTATCTTACTTATATGTTAAAGACCAGATACTTGCTTTGCAGCATTATGGATTTTATTTTATTTATATCTTGTTGTATATGATATTTTATAGGTCTAAGAATAGTATGTTAATTTACAAAACAATTTCGTGGATGTCAATAATACTCGCATTATATGTTATATTTCAAATAACTTCGGTGTTTCCAATATTGCTTCAGGATAATGCTATTAAATCTGAATATAAAGATATTCTTCTGCAACACAGACAATTTTCAACATTCTATTTGCCTAATATTTATGCAGCTTTTTTATTAATTGCACTATTTATAAGTAACTATATTTACAAAAAAGAGCACAAATTATTGTATGGAATAATTACATTGGTAAATATAATTATGTTAGTTAGCACGATGACATTTATCGCATATATATTATTAAGCGTATTTACAGTATACAAATTGTTAAAACAAAAATTATGGAAAGCAATGATAATTGTGATTCTAACAGCAATAGGCTTGTTTATTGTAATAAGACCACCTGAATCTCTGATGAACTCTTTCCACTATAGAACAAATAATTATCAGGCAGCATTTGAAATGTATAAAGATAATCCTGTCTTAGGAGTTGGAACAAATAATTTTGACTTGTATTATCCATTATACAAACAGAAGGATAGTAATTATATACATAATGCTCATAGTATGATAATGCAAAATCTTGCAGATCATGGAGTTTGGGGAATTATAATACTTATCCTTTTTATAAAAATTATTTTATCTGTTAAACAATCACCGTTGTTTCCAATGTTTATCTTATTATCTATATATTTTGCGCTTGATCTTGTCTATTATGTACCGGCTATAGGTGGATTATTTTGGCTCCTTATTGCAATAAATCAACCCGAAAATGAAGTAAAACCGATTAAATATATTCCAAAATTAGTAATGATACCGCTATTATTGGGATATTTTATTGTTATAATCATTCAACATTATTACACGCCACTTTCATACCTTGAAAAAGAAAAACAAAAAATACAATCTGATTACGATAATGGATTATATTATTCATCGTGGATACGAACAATTGAACTTAAGGATTATTATGAACAGTCAAAAACTGATTAATTATTTAAAAAAAATTGCAAGCTTTAGATATGTAGAATACTTAATTATTGTTTTTATCTTAGGCTCTTCTTTTATAAAAGGCGGAACGGATCAATTTATATTTTCATTATTCCCAATACTCATGTGCTCTTATATAGTAATTAAGAAAAAAATTGTTCTTCAACCGGGAGATTATTTATTAATAAGCTTTATTGGATTTATTGTTATTATTTCATTATTTTATCACGGATTCAATTACACGACATTATCTTTGATATTCATTCTCATTGCATTGTTCATATTAAAAAATATTTTGTTTAATCAACACTATTTTATATTTTTATTTTTAACGATAACATTTATTCATGCGATAATCATACTTCTCCAACGAATATTTTTGAATATGATGCGACCGGCGTCTACTTTTATAAATCCTAATTGGACTGCCTTATGGTTTATCGTTGCTATGTATTTTTTGTTATTTGAAAAAAATTATTTTCGAACAAAAATTCAGTATTTTATAACCTCTATCGTATTATTGCTCTCCGGGATACTACTTACACAATCACGAACTATTATAATAATCATTTTATATTTTCTTTTTTATTTATTGATAAAGAAACGTTTGATTGAACGTAGATATTTCATAATTGCTGTTGCAGCATTAATTGTTGTTATCGGACTATTATATTGGCGCTTGACCGTAGATAAAGCCGACCCTTTTGCTTGGTCAAGAGGAAAGATATATAAAGCAGATTATTTAATGATTAAAGAGTATCCATTATTTGGAGTTGGACCGGGAAATGTAGAATACGTTTTAAGGGGTTATGGCTTAGGTGAAAAAACAAAATATACTAATTTCTCAAAAATGCCATCAATGGCTGAAAATGCTTTTATAGAAATCATACTCAATTTTGGTCTGATTGGTTTTATTATTGTTGTGCCAATAGTTTATTTTTTATTTAGGAAACGCATCTACGGATTACCCTTGACATTTTTTATGATTGCAGCATGTGTGAATAATGTAGAAAAATCATTTTCATTAGTTATGCTATTTGTATTGATCGCTAGTTTTGGTAAACATGAGTATACAAAAGTATTTCATATTAAACCATACTATGTATCAATGGTTACTTTTGTTATAACATACATCTCACTTGGTCAAATTCTTTCTTATATACTGTATAAAAATAATGATGGTTCATTGAATTCACTTTCAGCATATTCAAATATACGCGCAGCTTATAAAATAAGTAAATATGATCCATTTTATATTAATGAATATTATGATTATTTATCCCATACACAACTCCAATTTCCTGAAAATAAAAAACTTGTAGCTCAAGAGCGCTTATTTAACGAAATGAAACGTTTATCTCCGTATGATACTTATTTTCGTTATAAGCATTGCTATTTTTATTGGGATAAGATTAAGCGATTACCTAAAAATTCGAATGAAGCTTCAGAGTTGCGCATGCGCCTTTCAACCGAGTTAGATTATATCTTAAAACAATGGCCCAATAATGTCGGATATTTATATTTCAAAATGCAGTATTTACATGATGAGGGTAATAAAGACAGTGCTTTAGAAATAGCGTATAAAATACTTACTATTGAGCCGAATTATTATAAAGTTCATAAGTATTTATCGGAAAATGCCCTCGACAAACAAACACGAAATGAGCATATACGAAAAATGCGTGAGATTTATGGTTTTGATCGTAAAAATTTAAATGATTATGAGCAATATATTCTTTCAGTCTCTGAGAATTGACTTGTCAGAACTATTTTTACGACTATGACTGCAAAATCAAATTCCAATAATCTAACTTGCCTTATTATAGCGGAGCATTATTTTGAAATACGTTATTTTCTTGAACAATATAAGTGGGAGGAAATAAAAAGGAATCGTTTGTTTTCTTATAAATCCAATGATACCACGTGGTTGTTATTCTGTAATAATGGTGATGGTTTTTTGGCATTATTATATGCGTTGTCGCATTTACAGTTAAAGTATTCTTTTTATTTATTAATTAACATAGGAATTGCGGGCTCGTTAGATAAAACGGATGATATTGGAGCCATATTTTCTATTGATACCGTTATTTACCATGAATTGCAGGCTACACAAACAATTCTTCCACCATTAAAGGTAAAATTAACGTTTCCAGGAAGTAAAAGGTTAATAACTGTCCCTTTTATTTGCGAAGGGGATAACGTTGAATGGTCTTATTTTGGTGACCTACTGGACATGGAAGGATATTTCATCGCAGATTGGGCCATACGGGAAAGAATCCCTTGCTTGATAGTAAAACAGGTTAGTGATCATAATCTACTTGTACGAAAAACGATCGATCCTTCAATAACAGAAAAATTAGCTCTATATTTTGTTGATAATCACGAAAAATGGGAAAAACTATTAACAATAGAACATTATTCTGAAATATGTACTGCGATGAATATCCCATTTCTCTACAACGAAAATTGTGATGAATTGGCAAAACTGTTCAAAGAAAAAAAAACATCTTTTACGGAGCGCCAAAATATATATTCTCAAATTAGAGAACAGTATAATGGACTGATAAAAAATTACTTATCAGGAAAGCGGGATGAACAACATCGTGATACGATGATCTCCGCCCCCGGTTATTTGTTTATAGAAAAAAAATATACCAATAATGGCTATGAAAAATATTTTAATCAATATAGATCGATCATTATTGAATCATATAACCGCTATTTCAGTAACAAAACAGATCACTCCCAAAAATCTATATATATAGCTGAAAAAAAGGGAGAGTGTTTAAAGGAAAAACCGCACGGATATGGAAATGTGTCATATGACCATTTGTCACTTGTTAATGGATATAATTGTCCTTTTTCGTGCAAATATTGTTATCTTGACGGTTATTTTAAAAATAATGATATTGTGATATTTATAAACAAAGAAGAAATGGTGCGTCAGGTGTTTAGTTTACCGTCAAACCCGAAAAAAAAGGGAACGATTCTATATTTCGGAGATTTTTGTGACGGTCTTGTGTATGATCATATAACCGGATTAAGTGAGTATTTTAGCAAACATTTAAATTATGATAATAGAAAAATGTGTGAATTTAGAACAAAATCGACAAACATTGGCCATTTAAAGAAAATTATTAACAAATCAGTGGTTATACCTGCATGGACCATATCGCCGCAGGTTGTAATAGAAAAACTTGAACATGGAACAGCAGATTTGGAACAAAGATTTCATGCGATCTTAACGGTAATTGAGTGGGGATATACGGTTTCATTACATATCGATCCGGTGATAGTGTATGAAAACTGGTTGGACGATTATAAGAATCTTATGTATATGATTCGTGAGAATATACATCCGAAAAATGTATTTTTCATTTCAATCGGGTTATTACGAATGAACAGAGATACATATAGAAAAATAAGCAAAAAACCGGAGAAAGCTTTTTTATGCCACAACTTAGATTTTCATGACGGCATGTATCGATATGATAAAAACAATAGAGATATACTGATTTCATTGTTTGAAGAACTTATTATTTCTTATTATGGAAAATCGAAAACGTATATTTGTATGGAATAACATTTGCGGTTAAAAATATTGACATTGAATGATATCGATTATACAATACGGCATCTATGGTTGGGATATTTTTGGCGTCAAATTCATTAACAATGGTAGCTTCCTGCGTGTTGTTTGTGTTAACATTAGCATGGATTTTACTGACACGAAAAAAATATGAGCGTAGCAGAATTTATTATGAAAAAAGACGCATTATTCCACATGAGGATGGCGGACTTTACGATAATGTTGAATTTAATCATAAACTGCAATTATTGGCGGAAAAATTAATACGACTGGAATCAATGTATAAGGATTATACCGAAGAGCAAAAGACTGTCATACTCGGCAAGTTACGCGCTAGAGTTATGTATATGCATAAAATTGCCAATACATTGTCTGATGGGAAAAAATGACAAATCAAATTCGTTTTTTATATCCAAACTCAAAAGATTGGATTAAAGAAATACAGGCAATAGGATCGGATACATATGCTGAACAAATATTTGCCGATAAAAAAGAATTGCTGATAATTAAGGTTCTTGATATTCGTATCGAAGCCGCCAATATTTTAAAACAAGAATTGCTTTCAATCGGCGCTGATGCGGTCGTGCCGCGAAGTGCAATAAGCGGAAATCCTGATAGAACAAATGTTATATTACTGTTAACTCGTCGTCAGATATCAAAATTAGCAGAACGGTTAAAACATCAACCGTTTTCACTGAGAGAACTGTGCAGCGAGATCAATAAAAAAATGATCTGCACAACAGAATGGCAGGCTCGATCAAAAACAATAGACATTACGGTACCGAAAATCATGGGTATTTTAAATGTTACACCCGATTCCTTTTACGATGGCGGGAAATATTCTGATGGTATATTAATTGAAAAACGAATTTATGATATGCTCGAACAAGGCGCAGATATTATAGATATCGGTGCGGAATCCACACGACCAGGAAGTGATCCAGTTTCGGAAGAAGAGGAGATCGCTCGAATTAAGCCAGTTTTAAAGGTGATCCATAAAATCTCCCCAGACAGTGTGATTTCCATTGATACAACAAAAAGTGCAGTTGCCACTGTTGCCTTGGAAGAAGGTGCCCATATAATAAATGACATTTCAGGATTAAGAAATGATCCTGTAATGGCAGATACTATAGCTCGCTTCAAAGCTGCCGTGATTATAATGCATTGTAAAGGGATTCCTAAAAATATGCAGTCAGAACCTTGTTATGATGATGTAATGGAAGAGATTTGCGAGTTTATTAACCGGCAAATTAATCTATCTATATCCGCAGGTATTGATATGTCTTCGATTGCACTTGATCCGGGAATCGGTTTCGGAAAACGAGTTGAAGATAATACGACGATCCTCCGTCGTCTTCGTGAGTATAAATCTTTTGGAATACCGATTGTAATCGGCTTATCAAGGAAATCATTTCTCGGCTCATTAACCGGAAAAAAGGTTGATGAACGATTACCGGCAACCATAGCGGCGCATGCCCTTGCATTGATGCATGGGGCAGATATACTTCGAGTACACGATGTTGCAGAGGCAAAGGATGCTATTGCTGTGATAAGGGGGATTAATGAAACATAAAAAAAACAAAATAACTATTACAGTTATCGTTGTGGCGATAGTGATGATTTTCATCGGTATATATAATAATGAGGCAAGGCAGATATTGAACAATGCAAAATATATCTGTTTAAGCTGTATAGGAATCGGCTGAGCTATGGTTAAAAAGATTCTTTACTATTGTAATATCAGGATTATTCAACAGATAGTTTTTACTATATTAATAAACCCATTTTTTAAAGGATTTTACAACGGCACGATCTATCAAGGCCCGTTGAAAAAGATTTGCGTACCGGTTTTAAATTGCTATTCATGCCCTGGAGCTGTGGTTTCGTGCCCGATTGGCACACTTCAACATATGCTTGTTTTTTATAAATATCATTTTTCGTTTCTGCTGGCGGGTATTATTGCTTTTTTCGGAGGCATAGCAGGACGGTGGTTTTGCGGCCATGCTTGCCCATTCGGATTATTTCAAGACCTTTTAATGAAACTTAGAAGAAAAAAATTGTCTATGCCTAGATATTTGTCTTATTCGCCGTGGATCGTTTTTATATTATTTATTCTCATATTACCGTTTTTGCTGCAAAGTCCTGCATTTTGTAAATATGTTTGCCCGCAGGGAGCTTTGCAAGGCGGGGTCATACTGCCGTTATTTAACACATATTCACTCGGGATATTATATGTTTCAAAAATGGTGATGTTGGTTGGTATCATAATTGCTTCAATTCTCATCGCGCGTCCCTTTTGCAGATTCATATGCCCACTTGGCTTATTGCTTGGATTGTGTAATAAGGTAAGTCTATTTCAGATGCGCGTCAACAAGGCAGCTTGTATTGAGTGTGACGCATGCTTACGAGCTTGCCCGACTGACGTGTCAATCTATAAAAAGCCAGATAGTATTGCTTGTATTCGATGCGGAGAATGTATTTCCGTATGTCCTAAAAAATGCATCACTTTCACATCCGCTAAGGAGGATACGTATGAAAAATCGGTTTAAATGGTCTTTAATAATAATGATATTTGTGTTTATTCACAATATTGCGGCCTTATCAGGATACGATTATGCCGAAAAACTCTATGGCGATAAATATTATGATCTTGCCGTAGATGAATATAAAAAATTCATTGACGATAATCCTCAGGATAGACGCGTTGAAAAAGCAACGTATAAAATGATACTTTGTATGCACTACAATTCAATGAACAAGCGGACTATTGCCGAGAGCGAACGGTTTATGTCGAAATATCCCGATAGTACATATACGGGAGACGTGCTGTTTCTCAGTGCTAATGCATATTATCATGAGAATGTCATTAAAAATGCTGAAATTATTATTCGAAGAATTGAATTATCATATAAAGACAGTTCTTTTTATGGTGAAGCTTTGATGCTATTGGCTGATATTTCACGATTGAGCGGCGATGAGAATGGTTATTTTACCTTATTGAAAAAAGCATTGGATGCAGCTAATGATTCGCTAGGACAAAAAAAATTATATAAAAAACTGATCTACTGGTATTACGATAAAAAGGATTATGAAAAAACGGCGTTTTATTTATCACGCATGACCGCTGAAGATTTTGATAACGGCGAATATTTTTGGCTTAATGGGGATACATTGTTTAATTTGAAAAAAAATACTGAAGCAACAAGTTATTTTGATAAACTATTGTCGCGATTCCCGCAATCGGCATTTGCTCAGAAAGCACTGTTGCGTAAAGCCGAGAACGCTGTCGGGCAACAACAATACGATCAAGCCATTCAATGGTATACGAGGGTAATTACGTTAAATCCCAATAGTGAGATCGCCTCGGAAGCGTTGAAAAGAAAGATCGATCTGTTGTTCATACAAAAAAAAGACGATGAGGCAATAAAGGCTCGCGATTACTTTTTGACGGTGTATACATCGGGCCCATTTTATGAGATCGTTTTGGAAGATACGCTGCTTTATTACAAAAATAAAAAAAATATCGATAAAGCAAATGCGTATTATGATGCCGTTTATACGGTTTATATTAAAAACGGAAAAATAGAACAAGCTCGTGCACTGCAACAGGAACGTATCGATTACCTCCGCAGTGAGGGTTCTTTTAAAAATGCGATTGAATCTATTATTGCATATATAAAAATGTACCCGGGGGATACCTTGACCGTATATATGATCTTTACTGCCGGCAGGATCTACGGTGATGACTTGCGTGATTTTGAGAAATCGGTCTCGACGTTAAATGAGATCGTCTATGATGAAAATTACGGTGATCAGGCATTATTCTACGCTGGATTTTACAGTGAAAAAGCCGAACGCTACAGTGATGCGATCCGTTTTTATGAACAACTGATCAAATCATATGAAATGTCTTTGTTGCGGCCGAAGGCTCAAAAGCGCATCATTTATCTGCAGAAATATGTCATGGCAGATAAACAAAGCGGTGTTTCGCGGCTTGAGGTGTTACTGCAGGAATATGAGACAAACACGTCAATAGAGAATCTGCATGAGCGAATGGCCGATATTTATGCAGAAATGAAACAGTTTGATAAAGCGTTCGTATACTATGAAAAACGCGGAATCAAAGATGAGAAATATTATCGGGCAGCAATATTTCAAAAGATTTACAACGGTAACAAGAATTCGGTAAAAGACTATATTCAACAAAATACATCGGATGAGACCAGGCAGATCATGGCCGGTATCTATCTGGATTATTTGATCTATCAGGATGTAACTGAAAATATTATTGCTGACGATTATGAATATTTTATCAAATATTTTCCCGAATACTTTTCTCAGGGAGTGCTAACGCAATATATTAATCTTCTTCTTGAGAAAGAGCAGTTTAAAAAATTGACAGAGCTTGTATTACCGGAAACATTCAACGATGAATATTATCGTATATATCTTTCCGGACTTCAGGATTATTTTAAAGCAAATTACGGAAATGCACGTACACAATTTGAACAATTGTATGCGGTTAAAGATTTTCCGGCTGCCACGATTGTGACCTATTATTATGGGATGACACTTATCCGTTCAACAATGGATGAAGAAGCCGTTCCCGTATTGTTGCAGGTAAAGAATGATTTTACCATGAAAGTTAAAGCAAGTATCGCATTAGGAGGAATTTATACCCGAAAGGCGAATTATAACGATGCCATATTCAATTTTTCAAATGTTCTGAAAAGGAAACCGGATCTATATGCATCTGCAGAGGTCATGATACCGTATTGCGAAGCATTATTTGCAAAAAATCAGACGGAACAATTGAGAAGCGAATTGTCACGGATCAACAATTCGGTGCCGGAACAATTGCGCGCAGCCAAAGGTATGTATTTGATACGAATCGGTGATACAGCAAAAGGGGAGACGTTATTAAAAGCAATTAAGAATGAAGAAGCACAGAAAATGCTGTATGAATTTTATAAAGAACGAAATGATTGGCAAAAGATAGCATCATATTTTTCAGAAACAACACCGTATGGCGCAAGCAGAAAGATCATTGCGCTGATCCAACTTAATAAAATTCAAGATGCCGTGCAACGATATACAACCGCAGAGAAAAATTTGAAAACGCTTAAGCCTGAGGTATTGTATTATTTCGGAAACTATTATTATCTTAAAGCCGGAGATATGAAAAAGGCACGTTTTTATATAGATCAAATCGTGAAAGATCATAAAGACAGCTTCTGGTATCCGCGAGCATTGTTTGTACAGGCCAATCTATTGATAACAGAAAAGAAATTTACCGATGCCGAAAAAGCATTTGCGGAACTTCTTGAAAAGTATCCTGTTTCTGATATTCGTCCCGATGTATTGTTATCGCTGGGAAATGTTGCCTTTTTAAAAGAAGATTATGAAAACGCTGCCAAGTATATGTCTGAGGCTTATACGCTGAAGCCTTCTGCAGAAACTGCATACAGTTTAGGTGTGGTTTATAAGAAAAGCAGAAAATTTACAGAGGCGCATGAAATGTTTAAAACGATCGTGAAAAATTATGTAGGGAGCGCTTTGTATTATGACGCATTTTTGAATGATATCTACACATATGTTGATAACAATGAATATAAAACAGCACTCGGACTCTTGAATGAACTTAATGAAAAAGCTCCTGAAACATTACGCTTAGAGATCCAGTATCATATCGGTGATTGTTATTACGGTATGGAAGATTATCAAAATGCGATACGCGAATTTTTAAAAGTAAAATATATAAAAACGCATACCGATCAGGAATATCAATGGATGATAACCGCATTATTTCAAGCCGGTAAAGCATATGAGTCACTAGGAAGCAATGATAAGGCAGTGGAATTATATGAATATATAATAAAAATTTCCGGAAAAGGAACTGTATATGAAAAAACCGCGCAAGAAAGAATTAAGCAATTACAAACATATTGATTAGAAAAAAAATAAATTATTTCTCTTGCATACACTTATGAATCTAGTATACTAAAGCGGATTATGTAAAAAGAGAAGGATAAAAAAATAGGTATTAATTCTATGGAGTATACGTTATTTAATTATTATATTCGTATTGATGCCACTGGGCAGGAAATGTATCTTATCTTACGATTATTTAATGATATCCCATGGAAAAAATTGCAGGAAAATCTTAATGACCATATTTCAAATTCAGGGAAATCAGTTTCTGAATTTTTCTTTGAGGATGAGACCGTTGGCTTGTTGAATTGTTTATTGGATGAAAAAAACAGGTCGATCATCGAATATATTCTAAAATTCGGCAAATATCAGGATAATTTATTTTCATTTCATGGGGAATATGCACGGGGATTACTTGAGCTATTGATCGGTTATGAAAAGGTATTTGAATTAGATTCGGAACAACCATTATTCATTATTGATAAAATGCAAAACATGCGTTTTTGTCTTGATATCAACGAACATATGGTGCATGTTTATCCCGATAAAGAAAAAAAACCGGGCCTGTTCACCTGTAGCGGCGAAAAATGGTACCGCTACGGCAATCAATTGGGGCGTCTGGTCACTGTATATCAGCAACCGCAATGGGATGAACTTTTATCAACGGGAAAAGTGTATAAAAATGACGAGCTGTATGATTTCATAGATAATTTGTTTAATTATTGGGATCGATATCTTGATTTTGACTGGCAAAATAAGAAAAACAAACTTCGGGTCTTGAATAATAATTTGACCATTGAGTTATTTGTTGATTATAACGAAGAAATGGTTCAGGTAAAACCAACTTATTTTTACGGCGATCTGCAATTTACCTATGATGATATTACAAAAAAAGGGCGATACATAATAAAACTGATCAATAACGATTTCTATTTCATTAAAAGGGACCCGAAAAAAGAGCGTATGTTGTTTTTGTTTTTTTTCCAGTACAATTTCACATGGGAAGGTGAGTTTTTTGTTCTGAAAAAAAATGATGATATTATAGAATTTCTTATAACAGGTTATAAAAAGATCCCTCCCGAATGGACAAAAAAACTTACTGCGAATTTCAGAAAGATTCGTATTCATAATATTAAAGTTAAACCTGTCTTGAATATAGCCTTATCCGCTGACAGTGATAAATTTGAAGTAAAACTTAATTGTCATACACATGAGGACATTACAATAGATCCTGAAAAATTAAAAACATCGATTTTAAATGAAGAAGAATATATTCGCTTGAATCCGACGGAAATCCTGAAAATAATCAATTTACAGGAAATCAAAGAAATACTCGAAAAGGTCAATCAAGTATTTCAGGTACAATTTAAAAAAGAAACGGTTTATTCAAACAGTATGTATTTTCTGCCACATTTTATCCATTATATGCATCAATTTGATGATGTTGAGATAAGCGGAAACCAACCGTTTATGGAATTGTACGATGAAATGATCAATATCAGAGGCATAAAAAAGATACCGCTTCCACCCGAAGTTGAAAATGTACTTCGCGAATATCAAAAGGATGGTTACAATTGGCTTCATTTCCTGCACAGATATAAAATGTCCGGTGTTTTAGCCGATGACATGGGTTTGGGAAAAACCGTTCAGGCATTGGCATTATTACGAAGTATAGATGTAAACACCCCTTCGATAGTAGTATGTCCCAAATCGCTTATGCATAACTGGCATAAGGAAATCAGGAAATTCATTCCCGGAATGCCGGTATTGGTTGTGGAAGGAAATCGTATCACAAGAGAAGAATTGATAGCCAAATACGGTAAATATAAATTATTTATTACGTCGTATTCCCTTTTGCGCAATGATATCGATCTTTATGAAAAACTAGGGTTCTATTATGCCGTGCTTGATGAGGCGCAACATATAAAAAACTATCAGACAAAAGTAGCGAAAAGCGTAAAAGCCTTGAATGCCCAATTCCGATTGGTCTTAACAGGAACTCCGATGGAGAATTCAATTCGTGAATTGTGGTCAATATTTGATTTTATCATGCCCGGCTATCTCGGGTCACGAAAACATTTCATAGAATTTTATGATAAAGAGATCGAGCGTGAAAAACGCTCGGAGGCTATGAAAGAATTAAATTTAAAAATAAAACCGTTCATGCTGCGCAGAACCAAAGCAGAGGTACTTACCGAATTACCGCCGAAGATCGAGCAAGTCAGCAGCGTGCCGTTAAGTGAAGAACAATCAACGTTATATAATAATATTTTACGCCAACTTCGAGCTGAGATTTTCGGGCTGGTGGAAAAAAACGGTTATGTTAAAAGCCGTATGCATATTCTAAGCGCATTGGTCAAATTGCGTCAAATTTGTAATCATCCCGGCATGATCTACCCTGAACTGGCTGTTAACGAAGAAGTTTCCGCTAAAATGGACCTACTTCGAGAGATACTGTATGAATCCATCGACGGTGGGCACAGAATATTGTTGTTTAGCCAATTTGTAAAAATGCTTCATATTATCAGAGACTTTTTACGAAAAGAAGAGATCGAATTCGAATATCTTGACGGAAAAACTACCGACCGTCTTGAAGTTGTTGACAGATTCAACGCTAATCCTGCAGTTCCTATTATACTCGTCAGCTTAAAAGCCGGCGGTACAGGATTAAATATCACAGGTGCAGATATTGTTGTACATTTTGATCCGTGGTGGAACCCGATGGTCGAACGGCAGGCCACCGACCGCGCATACCGTATGGGGCAAACTCGGAGTGTCAATGTGTATAAATTCATAACCGAAGGCACTATTGAAGAGAAAATATTGAAAATGCAGGAAGATAAAAGTGATATATTCAATGCGCTTGATTTCAGCGATACATTTTTTATGCAAAATATGAGTTGGGATGACCTTAAAGTATTATTCGATTGAGGTGATCTTATGCATCGTCCGATGCGTGTCGGTGGACAGTTTTATCCTGATACTCCCGATGAAGCGCGCTATTTGATCGAACAGTTTATTCATAACAGCGCTCATTGTGACAAAACAACGTCAAACGGTGCTATTCTTCCGCATGCAGGATGGATGTTTTCCGGGCAAACAGCTGTAAGAACGTTGCTCTCAATAAAAGACCTGAAGAAATATCGTACGGCGGTGATTTTGGGTGCAGTTCATACGTATGGCGTGGATAAGCCGGTTCTCTACCCGGACGGAGATTGGGAAACGCCGTTCGGTAATTGCGAAGTCGATGTTGATCTGATTAAAAAAAATTCATTACACCACATTGGCAATTCAAACCATAAAGCTCATTTTCAAGAACACTCCATAGAGGTTATCGTATCACTGTTGATGTATTTTAATCCAAAGATCAAGATCATCCCGATATCCATTCCTTCACATACTGACTGTGACGTAATGAACCTTACTTCAATACTACGACCGTTATATAATGAGTCCTGTCTTTTTATTGCATCATCTGATCTGACACATTACGGCTACAACTATGGTGATATCAGTCATGGTACCGGTGATGCCGCTTTATCGTGGGTTAAAAAAGAAAAGGATCCGGCTTTTCTAAAACTAATATTTGAAAAAAGATTTTCTGAGATCGTTGCTTTTGCACATGAAAACGGTTCAGCTTGCGGAGCAGGGGGGATCGCCGTTTTATCTTCGTTATTGAACGACTTAACACCAGAATTGATCGACTATACAACCAGTTATGATATGTACCCTCGCGGTGGGGCATCATCGTTTGTATCATATGCGGGAATAATTTTTAGATCGGGATAAGAAAACGCGTAAAAAATGATGTAAAGTATTTTTTTATTGAGCCGATAACTACTAGAAGGGGGCGTGTATGGATATAATAGATGTTGTAACAAATGTTATGGATATGCAGACAGCCCAGATCAATCAGAAAGCAGCCGTTAGTGTTCTGAAAATGTCGCTTGATATGCAGCAGGAAACAGCAATTTCATTGCTTCGCATCATGCAGGACAGCGCTGCGATAACCGGAAAAGGATCAATTGTTAATATAACTGCATGATCATGCAGTAGTTTGGTTTTTTATAAATCAGTGATTTTTGAATTTTATTGACAAGGAATATACCGTGTCAAGTTTTCTTGCTTTTTCTGAATTGCAACATACATCAATTCATTATGATCGATTGAGAAATACTATGAATACGATCAAAATTTGTCAAATATTCTCAACTTAGACCAATAATACAAAAATCTTTTTTTATACAGTAAAATCACCTTATGGCATATTATATGCTAATTTCATTATTAAGGAGGTGTATATGGCATTGCAATTTGAATCAAGCACGATGATTTGGCAGGGTGAATTGATTGTATCATCCGGCGATTGTTCGGTGCAAACAGTTCTTGGTTCTTGTGTTGCAGTGACTATGTATCATCACCGAACACATACTGGAGCAATGTGTCATGCCATGTTGCCGGAGAGCTCACTGGGAAATGTCGTTAAAAAACCATTTAATCCTTTTTTATATGTTGATACAGTCATGGCGATCATGTTCAAACGCTTTGCTACCATGGGTATCGATATCAGTGATCTGGAGATCAAATATTTCGGCGGTTCGGATATGTTTCCTGCAAGTATAAAACAATATCAAGGAATAGGACAAAAAAATATCGAAGCTGTAAAAACGGTATTGCGTGCTTATAATGTGCGAGCCGATGTGTATGAAACCGGAGGGAATTTAGGAAGGAAGATCATCTTTGATCTGTCGAATGGTGATGTGTATGTCAGAAAAGTAAAAAGCCAGCAAGAGGCAATCGGAGAAGTCATTTAATGGCGGATGTAAAAAAAATACGGGTTCTTATTGTTGATGATTCGGCCGTTGTTCGGCAAACCATGCAGGATGTACTATCTTCCGATCCGGAAATTGAAATATTGGGTACTGCTGCCGATCCGTATATCGCAGCATCAAAGATCGCCGAAGAGATCCCGGATGTAATGACCCTTGATGTTGAAATGCCGCGTATGGATGGTATTACCTTTTTGCAAAAGATCATGTCGCAGCATCCGATTCCTGTTGTGATCTGTTCAAGTTTGACAACTGAAGGTTCTGAAACGGCCTTAAAAGCACTCGAATACGGCGCGGTTGATATAATTCAGAAACCCAAAATGGGTACCAAGTTGTTCTTGCAGGAATCACGTGTGCAAATATGTGATGCCGTAAAAGCAGCAGCCTCTGTGCCGGTCATAAAATTATCTAAGAGACTTCAGGCTTCACCTAAATTGACAGCCGATGCAATGTTAGCCAAGGCGAGTTCAAAAGCGATGCTTCAAACAACCGAAAAAGTTATAATTGTCGGTGCGTCTACCGGCGGAACCGAGGCGCTTCGTGTGTTTCTCGAATCGATGCCTTTTGATGCGCCCGGTATAGTTATCGTGCAGCATATGCCCGAACATTTTACTACGGCATTTGCACAACGACTTGATTCAATATGTCAGATCACTGTTAAAGAAGCAGAAAACAATGACACCGTCGTGCGCGGTCGCGCTCTCATAGCACCGGGCAACCGTCACCTCCTCCTTAAAAGAAGCGGTGCCCGGTATTTTGTTGAAATAAAAGACGGCCCGCTTGTATCCCGTCACAGACCATCGGTAGATGTTTTATTTAGATCTGCTGCGAGATATGCAGGGAAAAATGCGGTTGGAATTATTATGACGGGAATGGGAGATGACGGCGCGGTCGGTATGAAAGAGATGAAAGAAGCAGGTGCGGTAACATTAGCTCAGGATGAGAAAAGCTGTGTTGTTTTCGGAATGCCTAAAGAAGCAATTAAGCTAAATGCGGTTGACTTTATTATGCCGCTTGAGGCCTTGTCAGGCGCAGCTATCATGCATGGAAATTCATAGATAATAATTGATTATGTTGAATAATTGTTCTATAGTCAATACATATCGGTGTATCAGACGGAATACCTTTTAAGTATCTATTTAAGGCGGTCGTTTTTCGGGTGCTTAGGAGAAAAAGAATAATGCTCAATAGTGAAAGCACCAAGGCGTAGTGATAATGGTGTGTTTTTTTTTAAGGAGATCACATGAAAGATAACAATGATTTCATGAAATTAGATGATCATTCTAAAAAAGAACAATTATCTGAAAATGGAATTGTAAAAAAAAACATCAAGAACGAGCATGATTGTTCAGATACGCCTGAACTGACCGGGGTAATGTCCGCGCAACTCGCAAAAGTATTATTTGCAAAAAGCCCTCTTCCAATCATTATTGTAACATTCGACGGATATATTAATGCTGCCAATGATTCGTTTCTCCGAATAATTGACTGTACAATTAAAGATTTACACGGTAAAAAAATTTCTGAAATCATCGAAAAAGAGTGCAGAAAATATTTCATTCCATTTTGGGAGCAACTTTCTCAAGAGGGACAATATCACTATACTGAACAACTAGTATTTTTTTTGAAAAAGAAAAAAACTGGTTTTGTTGTCATTGATCACGTTAGGGATGATGTAAGTAAAACGGTCACGCTATATCTTTCAGCTTCTACGGATAATGACGGGGCTGGTGCTGCTTTTAATACATTATTCAATTCAATTACTGATGGTGTGGTCATTTACGAAGCAATCAATCGCGGTAAGGATTTTATAATTCTCGACGCTAATAGCGCGATGGAGACTATTTGCGGATTGAAATTACGCGATGTAAAAGGCAGTACGGCTTTTCCTTTACTGCGCTCAATGGGAAAACAAAAATTAATTGATACATTGAAACGAGTGTATGAGACCGGTAACGCAGAGTGTGTAACGCATGTCGAACAAAAAAATACCCATACCGTACAATGGCTTGATTATTGTTTTACACAATTACAGAATGGTACTATTATCAGTATTTGCCGGGATATCACTAGCCAAAAAACGGCTGAAGAACAAATTCAGTTCAATGAGTTGCGGTATACGCAATTACTGAATGACGTTACCGATGCAATATTTATTCATGAACTCGACCCGGAAGGCGGAGTCGGGAAATTTATCGATGTTAATGACGAAGCGTGCAAACGGCTTGAGTATTCACGGGAAGAATTATTACAATTAAGCCCCGTTGATGTAGATGCAGGTGATAAAAGCGCTGAGAGAGAGAACGCTCTTAAATCACTTCATGAGCATGGACATACACTATTTCATATGGTACATGTCAGTAAAAGTGGTAAACGTGTCCCGACAGAAGTGAATGCGCATATCATCTCTTTTAGGGGAAAAGATCATGTTATATCAGTTGCCCGTGATATAACCGAGCGTTTACACATTGAAGCGCAGAATGATACATTGGGAGCGATAATAGAAGAATCGTTGAATGAAATATATGTATTTGATGCACGATCATTATTGTTTTTATACGTCAACAAAGGCGCAAGGCAGAACAATGGATTTTCCATGGATGAATTGTATTCAATGACACCGCTCGATATAAAATATCAGATGACTATGGAGCAATTCTCGGTGATTACCGGACAATTAACCTCCGGGAAAAGTAAAACCATTACATTCGAGACCATGCACCGCCGAAAAGATTCTTCTTTATATCCGGTATCCGTTCATCTGCAAAAAACCGTATTTGATGGCAAACAAGCATTTATTGCATTTATTACCGATATCAGTGAACGTAAGATCGCTGAAAAAATCATACGCTCCGGCGATGAGAAATTTGAAGAAGTGTTTATGAGTTCTCCGGTTTCGTTGTGGATCGAGGATTTTTCGGGAATTTGGTATTTTTTGGAACAATTGCGTAAAGAGGGATTACATGATATCGAAGAATATCTTATTCGCAGTCCTGAATTTGTACATCATTGCATTGATAAGGTGCGGATAATCGATATCAATACTGCCACGTTGCAGTTACACGGTGCTCAAAAAAAAGAAGACTTGTTGGGTAATCTGCATGTTACCTTTACCGAAGAATCTCGAAAAATGTTTATTGAGGAGATCGGAGCTATTTGGCATGGAAGTCGTTTCTTTAATATTGACGGTAAAGTTAAAAAATTAGACGGAGAGCTTATTGATGTTGCTGTCCGCTGGTCTGTAATGCCGGGGCATGAGCATGATTACTCAAGAGTCCTTGTATCGCTTGTAAATATAACCGAGAACAAAAAGATTATGTCCGCTCTTGAGGAAAGCGAGAAACGGTATAAAGACATTATTGAGGCAAGCCCGTATGCTATCACCTTGGTCAGAGACCAGCAATTTATTTATGCTAATACATCAGCAGTAAAGATGTTGGGATATGCTTCACCTGAAGAGATAGTAGGATTGCCGTTGGAAGCTGCAATTCCTGAAGACGAACTTAACATAATTAGAAACCGTGTTACCAATGCGCTGAGCGGAAATACGAATATCCCGACAGAAATGAAAATATTAAAAAAGGACGGGTCCATTGTTTATTCCGAATCTACGTCAATACCGATTAAATTGAATGACGGTGTTGCTATTTTAGTAGCGGGAAAAGATATAACCGATCGAAAAATCGTTGAAGATCTGTTAAAAAAACAAGAGAATGAATTATTACAAGCGCAGGAAATGGCATTATTGGGAACGTATGTTTTAGACATAGATCAGGACCATTGGACTTGTAGCCCTGTATTGAATACTATTATGGGATTCAAAGAACCGTGTACTAAGGATATGAAGACATGGACATCGATTATTTATTCGGATGATCGGGAAATGATGACAGAATATCTATTGCAGGAAGTGATTGCAAAGAAACAGGATTTTAATAAAGTATACCGTATAAAACGGGATAATGACGGCGATGTCCGCTGGGTACAAGGATTAGGCAAATTGGAATACGATGGGACAGGGCATCCGACAAAACTGATCGGCACTATACAGGATATAACCGAGCGGAAAAAAGCCGATGATCTCGTACGTGAAAATATTGCTAAATATACGGAATTATTTGAGCTTGGGGCTGAAGCGATATTTCTCATCGATAATCTTTCCGGGGAGATACTCGATGCGAACCAAGCCGCAGTGCAGTTGTATGGATACACCCATGAAGATTTTTTAACGATGCGAAACAGTCAATTGTCATCTGATCCCAACGAATCTTCTCGAGTGACGATCCGCTCTCCTCAAGGGTCTGTCATCATCCCTTTACGGTACCACCGTAAAAAGAACGGCAAAGTTTTCCCTGTTGAAATAATCGGGAGATATTTTTCTTTAAGCGGAAAAAGCGTTCATGTGGCTGCGGTCCGTGATATTACGTTGCGTATCGAGACGGAAACCGCTCTTCGCGAAAGCGAGGAACGTTTCAAGACAATTCTCGACGAAGCTCCCGACGCAATATTTATCCATGATTATAAAGGCGCTATCGTTGATGTTAATGCTGTGGCCTGTACATTTACGGGGTATTCGAAAGAATCGCTTATCAATAGAAATATCGCTGAATTCGAAGAAAGCAATACTGCGGATGAGTTGCTTAAAATATGGAATTCCGTTTATAGTAAAGGTGCACAATCTTACGAAGGAAAGATCATTACACGTACTAAATCGGTAATACCGGTCGAGACAAGAGTCATTCCTATGGAACTCAGCGGGAAAAAATGTATCGCAGCATTTATAAGAGATATTTCAGAGCGCTACACTTATGAGACCGCCTTACGCGAACGTGAAGCGGCGTTTAGGAATTTGTTTGAAAAATCTGCCGATCCCGTATTGCTGCTGGATGAGAATGGCTTTTTTGATTGCAACGCTGCTGCGATGTTAATATTGAATTGCAATGATAAAAGCTTTGTTGTAGGGAAACAACCGTGGGATATTGCTCCCGAATACCAACCCAACGGAGATAGATCAACTGATTCAGCACGTGCAATGTTGAAACTTGCCAACGAAAAAGGATTTCATCGTTTTGAATGGGTGCATGCTGATGCATACGGCAATGACATACCCTTAGATGTGATGTTGACATCGATCCTGTTCATGAACAGGCAAATAGTGTATGTAACCTGGCGAGACCTTCGAGAACGGATCGAAGCGGAAAAACAAATCAAATTATCCGAATATCGATATCGAACGGTATCAAAATTAAGTACTGATTTTGCGTATTCATGTGTTCGCAATGCTCAAGGTAACTTGAACGTCGATTGGATATCCGAAGAATTCTATGTACTGACCGGTTATACGCAAAGTGAATTGAAAACGCATGGATGCTGGTTATTTATCGTTGATGATAAAGACCGAGAAACAGTCATACACAAGATCGCATCATTAAATATTGGCGATAACGATACGCGTGAATTTGATATCGTAACAAAAGAAGGAATTGTCCGTCATATCATCAATTACGTGGAATGCATCGAAGATAAACAACTACCGGATGGTAGGCGGTTATACGGCGCAATAAAAGATATCACTGAACAAAAAGTAATTGAAGAAGCTCTCTATGAAAAGAACACGATCTTCCAGGCATTGATGGACAATTCGCCGATCTATATTTTCTTTAAAGATCATGATATCCGGGCGACCTATCTCAGTGCAAATTATAAGGATTTACTGGGGATGCCGGTTGAACAAGCGATCGGTAAAGACATGAACGACTTGTTCCCGTCCGATTTTGCAAAAGCTATGATCGCCGATGATAAAAATATTATTGAAAAGGGGGAAATGGTAGAAGTATACGAAGAATTTAACGGAAGATACTACTCAACTATCAAATTCCCGATACGAATCGATAACAAACCTACAATGCTCGCAGGATTTACCATAGATATAACGGAAAGAAAATTGGCGGAGCTCAACTTACGAGACAGCGAACAACAATATAAGGATCTGTTGAGTTTTGCGCCTGACGCATTTTTACAAGGAGATTCAGAAGGAAATATCATTTTTGCGAATGATAATGCGGTTCTTTTAACAGGGTTTTTGCTTGAAGAATTATTGACAATGAAATTAATAATGTTGTTTCCTGAGTCAGTATTAAATAAAAAACCGTTACGCTATGATCTTTTGGATCAGGGGGAAACAGTGACTTCTGAGCGGGAAATGCAGACAAAATCAGGTGAGATAATTGTAATTGAAATGAATTCCAAAAAGATGCCGAACGGTACCTATCAATCGTTTATTCGCAATATCACCGAACGAAAAAAGATCGAGATCCAACTTATTGAGAATCAGGAACGTATGCAGAGTCTTATTGCGATATTGCAGCATGAATCTGGCGGTATACAGGAATTTCTTGATTATGCTCTCAATGAAGTGATCGCCATCAGCCATAGTAAGATAGGATATATTTATTTTTATAATGAGGAGCGAGAAGAATTTACCTTGAACACCTGGTCAAAAGAAGTGATGGATGATTGCACGATCATCAATCCGCAAACGCTCTATATGTTGGAGAAAACGGGAATATGGGGTGATGCGGTGCGCACACGCAAACCTGTCGTCATCAATGATTTTTCCGCTCCGCATACCGGAAAAAAAGGCTATCCAAAGGGTCATGTTATGCTTAAGAATTTCCTGACTGTGCCGATATTTTTCAACGGAAAAATAGTAGCCGTAGTCGGCGTAGCAAATAAAGAGATCGATTATACTGAAACTGATGTGCTTCAACTCACGCTTCTCATGGATTCAGTGTGGAAAACCGTAGAGCAACGGCGTGTTGAAGAAGCCCTGTTTGACAGTGATGACCGATTACGCTCCCTCATAAACGCAATGACCGATATCGTGTGCTTTAAAGACGGAGAAGGGCGCTGGATGGAGGCTAATAATTTTGATCTGGAATTATTTGAGCTTGTCGGCGTAGATTACCACGGGAAAAAAGACTCCGAACTTGCGCCGTACAGCGTATACTACCGAGAAGCTTTCATAGCGTGTGAAGAGACCGACGAAGAAGCATGGCGCAACGGTGTTTTAACGCGAAAAGACGAAAGTATTCCAAGACCAGACGGGTCGGTCATGGTATTTGATGTTATAAAAATCCCTATTTTCAATTCTGACGGCTCAAGGAAAGCTTTGGTCGTTGTCGGCAGAGATATCACGGATCGTAAAAAGGCTGAATCCGAACTGGAAAAAGTAGCCCAAGAATGGCAGACTACATTTAATGCGACAAATGATGCGATATGGCTCCTTGATTGTAATCATACCATAATCCGCTCCAATAAAACCGCTGAACGTATCTTTGGGATGCCGCTAGAAAATATAATCGGAAAACATTGCTGGGAGATCGTTCATGGTACCGAGCAGCAGCTGTCAGAATGCCCAAGCAAATGTTCGTTTATTAACCATTCGCGTGAAACAATGCAGCTGGTGGTCGGGGAACGCTGGCTTGAAGTAATGATCGATCCGATCTACGATGAGGAAAAATGTATTGGTGCTGTTCATATCGTAAGTGATATTACTGAAGCGAAAAAGATGCATGATGATCTTTCAAAAAGCGATGAATTCAATCGGCGGATCATAGAGACTGCAAATGAAGGTATTTGGGGTATGGACGGAAATTATACAACAACATTTGTCAATAAGAAAATGGCTGAGATGCTCGGCTATTCTGTTGAAGAAATGATGGGTAAAAAAGTAACATATTTTATGTTTGACGAAGAATTGCATGATCATGAAAATAAAATGAATGAAAGGAAAAAGGGACAGCCGGGAAACTATGAACGAAGATTCAAATGTAAAACCGGGGAAGAATTATTGACCTTGGTGTCATCAAGTCCCGTATTCGACAAAGACGGCAATTTCGCCGGTTCTTTCGGGATGTTCTCGGATATTACGGAAAGAAAAAGAGTTGAAAATATAATCAGAGAAAATGAAGAGATGCTGCAGACATTATTTGAGAATTCACCCGTCGGATTGGAAGTTTTTGATAAGAATGCTATTTTACAAAAATGCAACAAGACGGTATCGGAAATGTTTGGAGTTGATCTTACCACTGTTATCGATTCATTTGATCTGAAAAATGATCCTAATTACAACGATACGAATGTATGGAAAAAATTACAGAACAATGAAACTGTCCGTCATGAGATAAAATTTGACTTTAGTATCGTACCGTATGAAACTTCTAAAACCGGCTTAGCCTATTATCACGTTATAACCACACCGATTTCCGATGCAATATCGAAGAGCATTGGATACATTATGCAGATCATAGATATTACCGAACGGAAATTGATGGAACAGAAAATAATAGAAAACGAGCAAAAATATCGCCTTCTTTATGAGACTGCCGGTGTTGGTATTGGATATTATTCACCTGAAGGGATATTAATTTCGTATAATAGAATTGCCGCTGAACACATGAACGGTAAACCTGAAGATTTTAACGGAAGATCATTGTATGATATATTTCCGAAAGATGCCGCAGAGGGTTATATGAAACGCTTGGAACTGTGCCTTGAGTCGGATATGCCATTGTTTTATGAAGATCTTGTGACATTACCGACGTCAGTGAAATGGTTCCAAAGTGTTTTCACGAAGGTTATGGATTCCAAAAACAATCCGATCGGTATTCAAATTATATCTTCCGATATAACCGAACGAAAAAATATTGAAGAGACCTTACGAGAGAGTGAGAATAAATTACGAACGATCACCGAGAACACTCCTGATACGATCCTTCAGATCGACCGAAACGGTAGTATACTGTATACAAATAACATAATGCCGGGCTTCACACTGGAGCAGATCATCGG
>CAZIJP010000023.1:0-26385 GCA_964539615.1 uncultured bacterium | reverse complement strand
AGTCTGGTACGGCAATGCTTGCACAGGCTAATAGAATGGGTCAATCAGTACTGCAATTACTCGGCGGTTAGTGAGAAATAAATATACTATACGGGAAGCGCATTTTGCGCTTCCCTACAGTGTATCATAATTAGCTCTGCTTTTTTCCTCTTAATTTTTTACAGCCCGTATGGATTTTCGGATTATCTGGGAGTTTTAACCTGAAAAACAGATTTTTCCGGGTTAGTCTTTGATATGGAAGCTAGAATACATGTAACATCGCCGTTACTTTTAATCAAAAATAATAACGAGCGCCGATTGCGCCATTAAAAGAGAATTCTGTGGTAGGCACGAAGTCTAAAATAGGCGCGACCTCAATAAAAAAATCAACCGGTGTTTTGATCAGTTTATAGTCTAATCCGATCGGTACACGAAATCCAAGACGTGAATCGTTATCTGTCTCATTGTTATTTGTATTACCATCACCGGCTGCAAGAAAACGACCTCCGATCCCATAATGCAGAAAGATCGAATTATAATTTGTTACCGGTATCAAATTCATGGAATGAAACAAATAATCTACATGAATATGCAGTGCGTCACGATCTCCGATCGACCAAGCGATCCCGCCGTCGATTGCTGTTGTGCGGTTTGTCCAAATTTTAAAATTAAAACCTGTCGGATCACCGAGCATTATACCTGCTCCGAAGTTACCTGCATAAACACATAGCGCAAGGAAAAATAATACTGAAAGAATCAATGAACGTTTCATAGCACTATCACCGCCTTATTTAGTTTAGTATAACAAGAAATATACAATAGTCAAATTTTATATTTTTGTTTTTCAATACAAGGAATAATGTCTGAAATATCTGTTAGATAACAGTCTGCCTGATTACGCAATTCTGTTTCATTATGATAATATTGGTCATATATACCGATGGTGAACATACCGGCTCTTTTGCCGCCGATAATACCTTCCACAATATCATCCACAACGAGCATCTCAGATGGTTCGATCTGTAGTTTTTTGGCGATCGCCAGAAACAGGTCCGGCGCAGGTTTCCCTTTACCTGCTTCGCAGGATGTTATAATACAGGAAAAATACTGTAAAATACCTTGTTGCTTGCAAATATTCTCAATTGTTTCCCTGTTATTTGAACTTCCGATCGCACAAAGGATTGAATGTTTACGTAACCAGTCAAGCGTCTCAAGGACATGCGGTTTTAACAGCACATTCTGCATATAGAGACTGTTGCTGATTTCGAGCCACTCTTCTTTGATAGCGTCAGTTGTTTCGGTCAAGCCAAAACGTTCTTTAAACAGAGCTGCTGTCTCTGAAAAACTTTTCCCTGCTATCGATTGATGCAGGTCTTCCGGTACTGCCAGACCACGTTTTGAAAGAAATATATCGTCAACCTTTTTCCAGACCCACACGGAATCGACAAGCGTACCGTCAAAATCGAATATCACTGCTTTGATCATACGGTTTCTTTCAAGGAATGAAGGTCTTTGCCCCAAAGCGCAAAGAGGATCGTTCCTATCGCACCAAATGCACTTGCCGTTAAAAAGTTAACTTCGGGTGATATCTGCCATAAAAATGCACTGCAGAAAGCAGCAAGTGAGACGATCACATCTCGTATCAGATAGTATGTGCCGAATGTTGCGGCTTTCATATTTTCCGGCGCAAGGTCCATAATGAGCGCTTTACGTGTCGGTTCGCCGAATTCTTTCAGCCCGCGTACTATAAACGCTACTATGAGCATCGGAAAACTTTTTGAAATAAGAAGTATTAAAGGAAAAATGGTGAAATTGATAAACGTTATAACAACAAATGGTTTTTTTGTACCTTTATCAGCCAAATACGCTACTGGTATATAGATCATCAATGCCACAAACATTTCAATTGCCGTAAGAATGCCAAATTGAAAGCCGCTAACATGTGCACCTGTCTGCATAGCCCATATTGCGATATAAGCATACGGGATCTGTTCGCAAAATCGGATCAATATGTCTGATGCAAGAAGCGTATATAAATTTTTTGGCATTGCCTTGAAAATGCTTTTGACCGTAAAGTGTTCAGAGGGTGCGGGAGGCTTTTCTTCGATCAGGTATTGTTGAATGATAAGTGAGATAATGCCTAGCAATGCCGCTGTTCCAAAGGCCAATCTAACGCCGGTTTTTATTCCATAAATATCTATGAGAACTCCTCCGATCATAGGTCCGATAGCCATAGGGATACGTCTTACCAACGAATGTACCGATACACCCATTGTGCGTTTGTTTTTCGGCAGGATCGATGCCACCAATTCCATCGTTGCGGGCAACGATAATGCGGTCCATGACAGAAAAAAAACGGAACCCACGATCACTGCTGTCCAACTCGGAATTGTGATGACTATGCCGTAACCGAATAATGCGATCAGATTAAAAACCATTAAGGCGCGTTTATACCCAAGCTTTGTTGAAAGCCAACCGCCCGGAAATGAGTATAATGCGGATAAAAGATTGTCCATACCGTTAAGAAATCCCGGTATTAATGTCGAAGCTCCTAATGCCAGCAGGTAGACCGGCAGAAAACGCTCAGCCATTTTTTCACCAAGGCCGACCAATACTACCATTGTCAGTAAACCAACCATGCTGCGTTTCAGGCCGAGAAACTCAATGATCCTTTTCATTTGCGCTCCAGATGTATTTATTTGAATGCATAAAATATCCTTCCAAGATATTCCCACAGTGCTAATCGTGTTTTATTTAAAGAGCCTGTATCAGGAACAAAGCTTAATAGGGTAATTTTTCCGGAATCTGAAAAATCGCAAGGCGCAGGAATTATCTTGAATCCTAATTTCGCGAATGTGCTCATTGCGCGGGGCATATGGGATGCGGTCGTCACAAGAAATATTTTTTCAGAAGAAGTATTTTCTATGAGTTCTTTGCTGAATTGAGCATTTTCAAAGGTTGTAGCGCTTTTATTTTCACCGATAATATCTTGTTCTGAGATGCCTAATGATATCAGCCATTGTTTGTAAATTTCAAATTCAGTATATTTTTTCCCCCATAATCGTCCGCCTGTCAGTAGGATTGTGCAGGTATTGCCTTTACTTTGAGCTGTTTTATAAATTCGAGCCGCTTCGCTGAGGCGTATTACGCCGGTCATAGACGGTACGGCGGAAAGAGATGACAGATTGGGCGTTGCTTGTTCAGCTATCCCGGCACTTAATACAATAATAAGATTTGATTTGCCTATTTGCGAGGTCGTGACTGCAGTATATCTATGCTCTAATCCTTTGGTTATCAACGATGAAAATAGTGGCGATGAAAATAAATACATGCATATAAGCAGTCCCCAGGATGTTAGTATGATCACCCTCTTTTTTTTCATATCCGGGTCCATTTCGATCTTTCTGATAAGGAAGATCAGTGCCAACATAAAACAACCCGGGGGCATAATCCAACCGACAATAAATTTGTATAACAATGTAAACATACTACCTCCGCAATGACGGACAAGTATATCGTATATTCCTAAACGATGGAATAAGAATATTTTCCGGTGCGACCAAAAATAAAAAAAGCGGAAAGATCCGCTTTTTTAAAAATAAATGTACTAGTAACCGATTAAGGATTATGAGTGGTTTCGTTTTTATCGTCTTCTATCGGATTAACATGTCCGACCATCTTATACATGTCATTTGCGACAAGTTTAATATGCTTTTTCAAAATGACCGGGCAGTCATACACGGAAAGCTCTTCGGTAAGAACAATGTCTTCCGCTAATGCATAACAGGTCGGACAACCGCACATACCGCAGTTAAGCTGAGGCAATGTGTTGTTGAGTTCCTGAATGCGTTTCATTTTTTGAAGCGCTTTTTTTATGTCTGAATCGATCGGTTGCAACGGACGAGGTTCGATAGGCAGCGGCATTTCGCAGATATTGTTTTCACCGCATGAATCATAGACGATAGATTCATGTGTTTCCGGCAACATATCGGCAATTTGACGGATTTTATATGCACTGAAGAAGGAATCTTCTTTCGCAAAAACGCCTCCGACACATGCCTTATCACATGAATAGAGATCGACAAAGTCAACATCCTTTATTTCGCCGTTTTCCATTTTTTCCAAAAATTTTATAACGTTATTTATTCCGTCAATTCGAAGGGTCATGAAATCTTTAAATGACCGCTCGGGATCGCCGAGGGCCGCCCACCGAAGAGAGTTTCTTGTCGTAAGCGGGTCGCCTTCTTCGATATCGCTCGTGTTTTTTTCCATAAGCAGACGGATTTCATTGTATACATCACCAAGGCTGAAAACTTTGTCAAATATCCGCTCCGATTCGCCTTCTGGCTGATATATGGCTACGACTTTTGCCGGGCAAGGTGATACATAGAAAAGGCCGACATCTTTGGGATCGACATTATTATCACGTAAAAATTGTTGTTTGATATATGAGCCGGCGATCTCCATCATGCTGCGGAACGGGAAAATGTATGAAACCAGTGAAGGAAATTTTACTTGGATCAAGCGAATTACAGCCGGACAGCTTGTAGAAATGAACGGCCGTTTTCCGCTGTGTTCCAATTGAAGATATTCCCGAATAAGATCTGCCAGCACAAAAGATCCGACATCAACGCCGACAACTTTGTCATATCCAAGTCGTTTGAAAAATCCTATAACCTTTTTATATTCTTTATATACTTTAAATTGCCCGAGTAGAACAGTACTATAAACAAGAAGTTTGTATTTATAATTGTTTTTTGACTCCAACGGATCGATCTTTGCATAAATCGCTTTTGTCGGGCAAACGCGCATACATTCGCCGCAATCAATGCAGTTGTGTTCCAATATGAGGGCCTTGCCTTTGCGTATGCGTAATGCTTGCGTCGGGCAAACGCGCAGACAATGCGTACAGCCTATACAACGATCGAGATTGATGCTCACTGCATGATAGTATTCGCGCATAACGGCCACCTCATTTCAGGAAAAAATGCATCGTTAACGTTGTGCCTTGACCGACCACCGTCTCTAGTTTCATATCATCGCTGTTACGCTTGATATTGGGCAAGCCCATGCCGGCGCCGAATCCCATCTCACGGACTTGCGGAGAGGCTGTCGAGTAGCCCTCTTTCATAGCAAGCGAAATGTCTGGTATGCCGGGGCCTTTATCGGTTACGATGATCTCGACCTTTTCTTCATCCATAAAGAATTCTAATTTTCCTTCATAGGCATGGGAGACCACATTTAATTCCGCTTCATAAGCGGCAACCAACACGCGACGTATAAAATCCTGCGGTAATCCCAATTGTTTGAGATATTGTTTAATTACCGCCGATGATTCGCCGGCATTAAGAAAATCTCCGCCCTTAATTGAAAATTCCATTATCAGAGTATCGCTCATACTACACTCCTAATCTTCAAGGCCGATTTCTGTAAGCCCGTTCGCTATATCATCTCCGATGATCTGTAGGATCTCTGGGGAACCGAGATAAGTCTCAGCATCAAGTCCGTCAAGCGCTTCTTTGATCAAACGTGTGTCAAATTCATACTTTTGATCGTCTTTTTTAATGATACAATACAGTTCGACATTCGGGTGTCCCACAAGCAGCGAAATGATCGTATCGGTCATATTACCCAATGGTGGTCGGTCGATATGATCAAATTGCATCACTGCAGATACTTCGGTGAATCTTCCCGGTGCAGACCTGATCTCAAAGGTACCATTACATTGTTCAGTTGTCTGTTTGAATAAGGGTAGGCCTAGTCCCCAACCTTTTCCTTTTTTCGTGGAAAAAAGTGGTTCAACGGCTTTTTTCAATGTTTCTTCATCCATACCTTTTCCGTCGTCAACAACGGTAATCGAAAGAACATTTGTCTTTGTGGATTCATCAATGAACAGATCGATAGCCCGGGCGCCGGCAGAAACACTGTTCTCGATAAGGTCCATCAAATGCATTGAGAGTTCAGGCATCATAACGAATGCTCCTGCCGTTTTCACCGATCAATGCTTTTTTGAATTCGTTAAATGTCGGCGCTTGCATATCCAGAATCGTGTATGCAGCGCCTATATCTTCGAGGAAATGTGCATCAGAATTGCGTAAAACAGGATACGATTTGCAATAATCTGAAAACAGGGCACATCCTTTTGCATAAGATGTGTGTTTTGAAAACTCGATACCGTCCAGCGGCAATCCTTCGCGTATAAAGCCCAATTGCGAGATGATACTGAATGTGTCACGGTCAATATGGGCAGCAAAGAGAAGGCCGTTCGCCGCATGTGCCATGTCAATAGCTTCTTCTATCTCAATTTCAGCAGATTGGAGAAGCATTTTTGTCTCTTCACGGACTATCATACCGTTTTCATCTACCTCAACTTGATCGCCGAAGACCTCGGCATTATTGGGTACATCGGGGACAAGAGCATAGATCTGATCGCCAAAATGTAAGGCATCCTCAACCGACCCGAATAAACATAATGCGTGTGTTTCCGATATCGTCTGTAATTCCATACCGTAGAACGCAGTGATACCGTATTCTGCGGAAAGTTTTTCGATATATGGCGCATGCGCACAGGTATTATGGTCGGTTACAGCGATCACGTGTACTCCTTTTTCTGAAGCAGTGCGTACAATGTCCCGCGGCGACATCTCAAGGCTACCGCAAGGTGACAGCACCGAATGAATATGAAGATCGGCACGAAACAGCATCAGCAGCCTAATATCGAATACAATTTACCGGCTATCACAAAAGAGCTTTCCGGTGTAACAAATACCGGGATATCCATGGTGTCTGCTGATGATAACAACGATTCTTCCGGCTCAATGCCGTTGACAATAACAATTGCCGCAAGGTCTTTAGCGGTTGCAACCGCTAAAATGTTTTTATGCTTTTGGATCGTGATCCACAAACTGCCGCTTTGGGCATGTGCCAGGACATCACTCAAAAGATCGCCGATATAACCGATTGGAATATCAATCGAGGAAATATCTGTTTTGTTTTTCTGCGTGATACCGAGTTTACCGGCCAATTCTTTTAATATCATGTCACACCTCGTTTGATAAACGGTTTTTGCACGGGCGAATACCATGTGTATACAATACACCGCTTGTCTCAAACATGGTCTTCATCGTGGTGATGATCGGGATGTTCAGGCGTTTTTGTGCAACGCTTAAAACATCGTCCGCGGGTTTTTTCCCGCGGACGAAGATTATACCTGTTATTCCTAATATTTCAGCAACACGGATAACCTGCAACGATGTCGTGCCGGTAATAAGCAGCGTATCGCCTTCAGTCAAAGCAAGTACGTCGCTCAACAGGTCAGCGCTGTATGCAACCGTTATCTCTGTGTCCATCTTGTCAGTGCCTATCAATACTTCGCCATCGATCAATTGGATCAGTTCGCTCAGTTTCATGTTCTTCATCTCTCCTTATCAATACGATAAAATTATTACATCAACGCGGCGGTTATTCGCTTTTCCCTGTGCAGTACCGTTGGTATCGATAGGCATGTCAGGACCGTAGCCTACGGATGCAACGCGGGATTCTTCAATGCCGCCTTCTTTTACAATATAATTTTTCACGATATCGGCACGCTGGCGAGACAACTTATAATTCACGCTTGCGGCGCCGACATTGTCGGTATGTCCTTCAACACGGATCTTGGAATTAGGATTTTGTTTTACCATTGCAATGATCTTGTTCAACTCATCTTTAGCCGCTTGTGTAAGGGTAAATGAGCTTTCTGCAAAACGGATGCGAGAAGCTAGGTAAACCGGCGGCAGTGACGGTGTTACAACGGGATTTGTAACAACAGGAGCTGTATATTTCACAACCGGCAGATTTATAACAGAGCTTTTACCCACATTATCGCCTTTGTCGGTGAGTTCGGCAAATACCGATAGGGTTTGTCCTTCGGTTACAAACGTATTATTTTCAAGCATGCCGTTCCATTCATAAGAATCTTTTGTGCCGTTGAATTCGATCGTGTGGATCACGACATCGCCGGCTTTGATGATGATCTTGGTCGTACGTACGTCGATCGGATCGAGTAAAGAAACGACAAATTTCAACGGTTCAGGATTACCTACTGCCAATGACTGCGGTACTGCAGAGAGATTGATCGTCGGAGCAGTGCGTTTCATGATAATTTTCAACTCATTACTTTTACTGCTGTTTTTATATTTATCGGTTATATCCATTACTGCATAATAGATGCCGTCTGCCAACGGATCTTCTTTGTCATTTTTTCCGTCCCATGTAAGGAATGCGGGAATACCGTTTTTCCCGGAAAAGGTTTTAACGTCTTTTTTGTTTTCATCGCTGACCGTAAGTTTCCATACTTTAACAAGACTTGCCTCGGCACTTTCCAGACGGAAGCGAACCTGGTCTTTCAGTCCGTCACCGTTTGGTGAAAAGACATCGTTGTTAACATAAATCTGGATTTTAGGCGCAATTTTTTGATTTATCGTCGGAGTTGTTTTTTTGCCGGTGTAAGCCACTTCAAAGGTCATGCTGCCGTCATAATTATCGTTGCCGAGGCCGTAACCGAAGCTACCGGTAAAACCGTTATATGCCACGCTTAAACCTGCGGTAATAATATTGTTTTCAATGTCACCTTGTTTGGTGCTGAGATAACCGGCTTTCAATGCGAACATATTATCAAGGAACCACTCTTCGGCACCGAAACGCATAGTGGTATTATCGGTATAATTCATACCGTAATCGCCGCCGATATTCAGTTTCGCGCCGCCGAACAACTGGTGCTTGAATTCTACGCCAGCGCCGACATTGGTGCCCATGGCAACGTCCATACCGGAAAAGATGTCAACGAAATTAGCGCCGATATTGAATGAGTTCTTCTCTGCATCGAACGGGAATTTCAGCATAAGCGAGAGATCGCCGCCGAAACCGCTTCCGTCCTCAAGAAGGATTGTGGGCGTATCAATGGTCTGTGAAACATACTTTCCCGTAAAGCCGAATGCAAATTGAACTGAGCTGAAATCAGCATAGCGGCTGAATGTGCCGGATACCATATTAACGGTATCATCGGCGATCTTCATTTGCCCGCCGTTAAGCGTAAATACGAACCAGTCGCGTATCGGATGCGAGATAGATCCGTACATCAGTTTATACGAATATTCCGATGAATCTTTGATCTTGAAATACATGCCCATTCCTGCAGATAACTGAAGGAACGGTGAAAAAGCCGCTGATGACGGATTGCCGAAATATGCAGGTCCGTTACCGAAACCGACCGATGTTCCGCCCATACCGAACGAATAAGCATCATACCAGGACAAACGCGTATTTTCATACAGATAGGAGCTTGGAGTCTCTCCGTTTTCCCCGTGAACCAAACTAGCGAACAGTAAGAAGAACACCGCCAGAACTGCACAGTATTTCATACCGAATCCTCCTTCCGGTTATAAGCCGAGAGCTAGCCTTTCGGCCAAAACATAGGGCAACTTCGCCTTGATCATCTTCGCCTGAGTCGTTTTCACATCATAGTCCACTCGTTCAATGGTCACGTTTTTTGTAACCGTATCCAATATCATCAGGGATGCCAAATAATTTCCGTCACGAGGCTGACCGATGCTGCCGGGATTGAAGATATACCGGTAGTTCTTATCGATCGTCCATTCCGCCTTTTGCGGATAAGCGCCGGATACTTTACCGTTGGTATTGTTTTGAATGAATAAATAAAGTTTATGTGTATGACCGATGAAGATCACATCTCTGCCGGGTTTCTTTAAATATTCCTTGGCCATCGCTTCAGAATCGAGATAATACCATTTGTCGGTTTCTTCCGGAGTTGAGTGATAACAGTAATACCCGTCCCACTGGAAGTTATACGGTAAGTTTTTGATGAATGATGCGTGATTATATTGGAGTTGTTGGCGAGTCCATATTGCTGCTTGATGCGCATGCTCGTTGAAATAGCTCATGTCGCAGAAATCCACGCACGCCGCGTCATGATTGCCCATCAGTGTATCTGCCGAAAAAGGAGAAAGAAAGTCTTTATCTTCATCGGAAAGAGAAACTTGATGGCCTTTCATGAACATAAAATATTCCAAACATGCTACAGGATCGGGGCCGTATCCTATCGTATCACCGAGGTTGATGATCTTGGTGATGTTTTTTTCACGCAGGAATTCCAACGTTGCCCGAAGAGCTTCGATGTTTCCGTGTATGTCAGAGAGAATTGCTACTTTCATTATATCCTTTCTTATTCGAATGTATCCAGATATGCGTTCAGCTTCTTATAAAAGCGTTCATCGGTAAACAGATCACTCAATCTAAGCGCTTCAGCAATGACAAAACGTTTCGGTGTTTTCAATATGCTCAGTTCATAAACAGAGACCATGACGATGGCTTGCTCAACTATCGCTATTTCAGAGAAGACGCCTTTAAAAGTTTTTTGTATTTGAGCATCAAGATCAGTAATATTTTTCATCATTCCCGTTACTACATATTCAAAATAGGTTTTCTCAGCTTGTGCGCGTTCAGGATTTTTTTTGCCGAAAAGTTCCATATTGGTTTCCATCTTGAAAATAAGGTCGTTTTGGGTCAATGTTCTGCCGCTGATCAAGTAATAATACAGCGCTTGCACAACAAATTCGCGGGCACGTTTTTTTATCGGGATGAGTTTTCCGTCGTCGTGGCTGTTTGTCATATATTATTTCACTAAGGCCGAGACATTCATCATTTCGATAACCGAGAGCGCTGCATCCCAACCCTTATTGCCCATTTTTGTGCCTGCACGTTCAATGGCTTGTTCGATCGTGTCGGTGGTCAATACGCCGAACGATACCGGCACGATACCTTCAAGCGCTATTTGGGCAACGCCTTTTGAAACCTCTGACGCAATGTAATCGAAATGAGGAGTTCCGCCGCGAATTACGGTAGCCACACAAATAACCCCGTTATATTTTTTGGTATCAACTACTTTTCGCAGCATAAATGGGATCTCGAAAGCACCCGGCACGACATAAACATCAATATCATCAGTTTTTCCGCCATGACGTACAAAGCAATCTTCAGCTCCTTCGAGCAGCTTTTTATTGATAAAATCATTGAATCGAGAGACAACGATCGCAATTTTCTTTCCCTGAACGGAAAAGTTCCCTTCTACAAAACGCATAAGCATCAACTCCTTTATTCTTCTAAGTAATCTTTTATACTTCGTCCAGCATATGCCCCATTTTTTCCTTCTTGGTGCGCATATAATTCTTATTCATATCGCCAATACCGGTCACTATAGGCACGCGTTCTAAAACGGTCATGCCGAAACCTTCAAGTGCAATGATCTTTTTCGGATTGTTGGTAATGAGTTTCATGCGTGTCACGCCCAGATCGTAAAGCATCTGTGCGCCGATACCGTATTCTCGAAGATCGGGTTGAAAACCGAGCGCGAGATTGGCTTCGACCGTATCCATCCCCTTGTCTTGCAAATGATAGGCTTTGATCTTATTTAACAGCCCGATGCCGCGGCCTTCTTGGCGAAGGTATATAATGACACCCGAACCTTCTTTTGTGATCATTTGCATGGCGGTATGAAGTTGATCGCCGCATTCGCATTTCATGCTGCCGAACGCATCGCCGGTCAGGCATTCTGAATGAACGCGCACGAGAACCGGTTTGGCAGTATCGATCTTTCCGTGAACGAGAGCGATATGTTCTTTGCCGTCGAGAATGTTCTGATAACCGACGATCGTAAAATTCCCATATGCCGTAGGCAATTGTGCATCGGCGATACGACGCATGAACGGTTCTTTATGAAGCCTATATTTGATCAGATCAACAATAGTTATGAGTTTTAATCCGTGTTTTTTTGCAAAATCAATGAGCCCCGGCAAACGCATCATCGTGCCGTCTTCATCCATGATCTCGCATATCACTCCGGCGGGATTCATGCCAGCAAGGCGTGCCAGATCAACGGTCGCTTCCGTATGGCCGGCGCGTTCAAGAACGCCGCCGTCCTTTGCTCTCAACGGAAAGATATGGCCGGGTTTAACGATATCAGCCGGAGTTGCTTCCGGGTGTATTGCTTTTAATATGGTGCATGCGCGGTCATGAGCGGATATTCCCGTTGTGACACCTTCCCGTGCTTCGATCGATTCGGTAAAGGCCGTTTCATGACTGGACTCATTCACATCAGTCATCATTTTAAGATTGAGTCGACGGGTTTGTTCGCCGGTGATAGGCATACAAATGAGGCCACGTCCGAATTTAGCCATAAAATTTATTGCTTCGGGTGTTACTTTCTCGCCGAGCATTAGCAGGTCGCCTTCATTCTCGCGGTTTTCATCATCAACAACGATGATCATTTTACCATTTTTCAGATCGTTCAATGCTTCTTCAATAGAGTTGAATACGTTCACCATTGTGATAAAACCTCCGTTACCGACGGTTTGCTGTTATTTCCATCACGCAACATGCACCACCGTTGAATATATTTGCCGATAATATCAAATTCGCAATGAATTCTGTCACCGCTGTTTTTTAACGATAGCGATGTGTTATTGTACGTATGAGGAATGATGCCGACGGAAAAAAAGGTCTCGCCAGCCTCGATTACCGTCAGGCTGATCCCGTTTACCGAAACGGAACCTTTCGGTACAATAAGCGGAGCGAATTCTTTCGGGATAGCTATTGTTATACGATAATCGTCGGTCAACCGTTCCAGTGCAGTTATTGTCGCGATCGTATCGACATGGCCTTGAACGAAATGTCCGTCAAGACGCGTGTCGGCGCGCATAGCGCGTTCAATATTTATTTTTGATCCTATGGGTAGTATTGGGAATAAAGTTTTATCAGCGGTCTCATGCATCAGGTCGAATTGAAATTCTTTTCCATTCACAACGGTCACGGTAAGGCACACGCCGTCGCAAGCAATGGAGTCTCCCACCGATACGCCGTCCAATCCGTCACATGTGATGTCGACAGAAAGCACAGCACCGGAGCGGCGCGAACTTAATATACCTATGCGTTCAATCAAGCCAGTGAACATGCTTATTGTACCCCCGTATGAGCGTCGTTTCCCCGAGCACGGTTACCGATGTTCTTTCAAGCCGCACGGCATCGCGGACACTGTATCCGTCACCGTGCGAGGCGGCAGGTATTCCCCCGAGCAGAAAGATCGGGCTTACAAATACCAAAACCTCATCGAAAAGCCCGGCATCTAAAAAAGTGCCGATCGTTCTCGAACCGCCTTCCACTAAAACCGATGAAATATTCTCTTTTCGTAAAACGTCTAAAAAAAAGGACTTAATAGGCTCCTTTTTTGGGATAGTATAGACTTTAGCGGGCGTTTGTGCAAGCTTTTTTTCGTTTCCCGTTATAATTACGGCATTTTCATGCAATGCTTTGAATGATGTGTGTGGCAATGTGCCGTGCATGTCCAAAACGACAGGTCTCGGCTGAAAACCGCCCTCATACAGCCGTGCCGTAAGCTGCGGATCGTCGGTTTCAACGGTACCGCTTCCGACCAGTACAGCCTGAATATTATGACGTATGTGATGAACCAGATCGCGGCTTTGTTCGTTTGATATCCATTTCGAATCGCCGTCTTTTCCGGCAATATACCCGTCTGCGGACATAGCATATTTGATTATGATATACGGTTCTTTTCGGAGAATGTTCTTGAGGAATATTTTGTTCAACAACCGGGCTTCACTGTTGCCCATCCCGACGGTGATTTCAATCCCGGCTTGTTTAAGTTTGCGTATTCCGGCACCGCCGACTAGTGGATTCGGGTCTTCCATGGCGATAAAAACACGTTTGATGCCGGCCGAGATGATCGCGTCGGCACACGGAGGCGTTTTGCCGAAATGACTGCACGGTTCAAGCGTGACATACATGTCGGCACCCTTCGGATCATTGCATGCAGACAATGCATTAACCTCCGCATGGGCTTCGCCGTACCGTTCGTGGCGGCCTTCGGCAATTATTGTATTATTTTTAACCAGCACTGCGCCTACGTACGGGTTGGGCTGGACTGCGCCGTCCGACTTTGCTGCCAGCTCCAGCGCACGGTTCATAAACGGATTATCACAAGCCACTGTGCAGTCTCCGGTATTCTTCAAGCGCAGCCCGGTCGGTCATGCCTGCTATGGCATCGGTAATGATGCGTTCTTTCGGCATATTGCCTAATTCAAGTTCTCTGACATATTTTTGCGGCAATATTGACGGATGCTCCATGTATATCTCGAAGAGTGTTTTGATGCATCGATCGGCAGTGATGCGCATGCGCTCAACATTGGGATGAAAATACATCTTTTTATAGAGAAATGCGCGGAGTTCATTTTTTAAGAGGTTCACCTCAGGGTGTAAGCCGACCAGTCGGTGCCCATGATCATGAACATCGTCGACGGTTGTTATACCGTGTTTTTTTACGGACTCAAGTGTATAACCGACAAGATCATTGATAAATAACGAAATGATCATGCTGACGATACGGTATTTTATTACTTCCCGGTCAGTGCAATTCGGAAAACGGCGAAGAACTTTTTTTCGCATCGTATTCCAAATGGTGACAGTCTCCAACTCGTCCCAGGTCAACAATCCGGAAAACAAGCCGTCATCGAGGTCATGATTCAGATACGCGATCTCATCGGCGTAATCAATGATCTGTGCCTCGAGGGAAGGTTGTTTTTTCATATCGAACATTTCCAAGCCGCTCTCATCGGGAGAGTCAAACGGCGTAGAATGCTTTACAATGCCTTCGAGTGTTTCATAGGTCAAGTTCAAACCTCTGAAATCCGGATATCGTTCTTCAAGATAGGTGACCACGCGGTAACTTTGGCGATTGTGTTCAAATCCGCCGTAGTCTTTGACCAATTTATTTAATATCTCTTCGCCGGTATGGCCGAACGGTGTGTGGCCGAGGTCATGTGCAAGCGCAATCGCCTCAACCAATTCCATGTTGACTCGCAGCATTTTTGCAATACCGCGGGCAATTTGGGCCACTTCCATGGTATGGGTCAGGCGAGTGCGGAAATAATCGTCGGCATGATTTATGAAGACCTGAGTTTTATATTCGAGCTTGCGGAACGCCTCACTGTGAATGATGCGGTCGCGGTCGCGTTCGAAACAGCCGCGTTTGTCATAAAAATGTTCTTCGTGAAGTCTGCCCCTCGAACGGGCGTTCTTCATTCCGTATCCGGTGATAGAAAACATCGCTTCCTCCACGAAAGAGTATAGCAGAACACTAAAAAAAAGCAATAATAACCGTTTTTTCTTGACAATGAAATGCCGCATCGCTACCATTAGCGAGGAAAAACACAGTTAATGGTGTTTGAAAAATACAGTTAAACCTGTAAGGAGGGGTTATGAGCAAGTACACCGAAAAAGTGCTGAAGGATCTTCGTAAGAAGAACCCGTGGGAAAAGGAATTTATCCAGGCGGCTACCGAAATCCTTGAATCGCTGAGCCTCATCGTTGAGAAAGAACCGAAATACGAGAAATACAAAATTCTCGAACGTATCGTTGAACCGGAACGCGTTATCTCTTTCCGTGTAGTATGGACAGATGACAAAGGCCGTATCCAGGTCAACAGAGGTTACCGTGTGCAGTTCAACAGTGCTATCGGCCCTTACAAAGGCGGCCTCCGTTTCCATAAATCAGTTAACCTGAGCATCTTGAAATTCCTCGGTTTCGAACAAATATTCAAAAACAGCCTTACCGGTTTGCCTATGGGCGGCGGCAAGGGCGGTTCCGATTTCGATCCGAATGGCAAGTCTGATGCTGAAGTTATGCGCTTTTGTCAGGCTTTTATGGCTGAACTTTTCCGTCATATCGGTCCGGACACTGACGTTCCTGCAGGCGACATCGGCGTTGGCGGACGTGAGATCGGTTATATGTTCGGTATGTATAAAAAATTGCAAAACGAATTTACCGGCGTTCTCACCGGCAAAGGTTTCAACTGGGGCGGCAGCTTGATGCGTCCGGAAGCTACCGGTTACGGTCTGGTTTATTTTGTTGACGAAATGCTGAAAACCAAGAAGCAGACCATGGAAGGCAAAATCGTTACCGTTTCAGGTTTCGGTAATGTCGCATGGGGTGCTACCAAGAAGATCACCGAACTCGGCGGAAAAGTTGTTACTCTTTCCGGTCCGGACGGTTATGTATATGACAAAGACGGTATCAAAGGCGAAAAAATCGAATACATGCTCGAAATGCGCGCAAGCGGCAAAGACAAAGTTAAAGATTATGCCGATAAATTCAAAGCTCAATACGTTCCCGGCAAACGTCCATGGGAAGTTAAGTGCGACATCGCATTACCATGTGCTACTCAAAACGAACTTGATGCTAATGACGCAGCAGTTCTCGTTAAAAACGGCGTAGTAGCTGTCGGCGAAGGCGCAAACATGCCTTCTACTCTCGAAGCTATCGAAGTATTCCGCAAAGCAAAAACGCTTTTCTCGCCGGGTAAAGCATCCAACGCAGGCGGCGTTGCTACTTCCGGTCTTGAAATGAGCCAGAACAGCGAACGCTTACACTGGTCCGCTAAAGAAGTTGACACTCAGTTGCATCAGATCATGGTCAATATCCATGACGCAGCTCTTGAAGCTTCTAAAAAGTACGGCGTTGCGGGCGACTATGTAACCGGTGCTAACATTGCCGGTTTCAAAAAAGTAGCCGATTCCATGATCGACCAGGGTCTTGTTTAATTAACAGGCCTTTAACGTTTTACTTACAAGCCCGGCGGGAAACTGCCGGGCTTTTTTGTTATGTGATACAACGTTAGAAATGGTGTTGTTTTTCTCAAAATATATTTTTATGAAATAAATTCATCATAATTTTTGATTTGTGTATTAAAAATAAATAAAGCTAAAAACACATGAAAATATAGCAAGAAGTTATACATCGCATCTCTGCTTGACTTATGGCAATTAGTTGGAAACACGTAAATTGAGATGAAGCTAGCGTTACATAAACTCCTTCATCATCAGTCCTGTTGTATCAATAATGGAGGGTAAGCTTTATCGCTTAACCGAAAATCCTTCTTCTTCAATGGCCATTATTATAGTTTCACGAGATATCAATGAATCATCGTAAACCACGGCAGCTGTTTTATCGGCAAGGGTTACCGTAACATCGGAAATACCTTTTAGATTTTTTACGGCAGTTGTTACCGCAGCGGTGCAATGACCGCAAGACATACCGTCTACAATAAACAAATCTTTTTTCATAATCCGTATCCTTTCTTCGTTTTCAAGGGATCGAACTGTTTCAATCGCAGTGAATTGGTTACTACCGATACCGAGCTGAATGCCATAGCGGTACCGGCAATTATCGGATTCAAAAGTCCCAATGCAGCAAGCGGAATTCCGATAGTGTTGTAAATGAATGCCCAGAAGAGATTCTGGCGAATCGTACGAACCGTTTTTTTAGCTAATTTGAATGCAGCCGGTATCAGACGAATATCACCGTTCATGAGCACGATATCACCTGTTTCTATGGCAATATCTGTACCGGTTCCCATGGCAATGGCGCAATCGGCTTCGGCGAGTGCGGGTGCATCATTGATACCGTCACCGATCATAGCTACGATATGATTATCATTTTTTAATGTTTTTACTATATCTGCTTTACCTTCAGGCAGTATTCGTGCGAAAACATGTGCCGGTAAAATTCCGGCAGACCGAGCAATTGCGTGTGTTGTTTCCGGCGAATCTCCCGAAACTAGATATGATTGTATGCTGTGTTCGTTCAGATTGGCGATCATTTTATTGGCATGTTCTTTTATGGAATCGCTGATCTCAAAATGTCCGGCTGTTTTACCGTTTACGGCAATGTAGAGGATTGATGTACCAAGGGTTGAATTTATCGCACGTAACGAAATGCCGCGTTCGGAAAATAATACTTCCGTGCCGGCAAGTACAACCAAGCCGTTCACTTCCGCCTCAATGCCTTTGCCCGGTATTGCGCGAAAAGATAACGGTTCAGGTATAGCGCCGAATTGTGATGCATAGGTAAAAACAGCTTTCCCGACGGGATGTTCGGAATGTTTTTCGGCAGCTCCAGCTAATAGTACGAATTCTTCTTTATGATCAGTATCATAGGCTTCAATGGCGGTAACAACCGGAATGCCCGTTGTGATCGTGCCGGTCTTGTCTAATATAATAGTATCAATTGAAGCGGCGCGTTCAAGAGCTTCCCCTGATCGGATCAATATACCTATCTCTGCCCCTTTTCCTGTGCCAGTAATTATTGCTGTAGGTGTTGCAAGTCCTAAGGCGCAGGGGCACGCTATCACCAGTACGCTCACGGATGCGATCAATCCTTTAATCGGATCAGCGCCGATAATCCACCATCCGAGAAATGTGAGCAGAGCTATGGCAAGCACCGATGGTCCGAATATGCCGGCGATCTTATCGGCTAGTTGTTGTACCGGAGCTTTTGACGATTGGGCATGTTCAACAACGCGTATTATTTTTGCAAGCATGGTGTTTTCGCCGACACCGTTTGCGGTGACGATCAAGAGGCCGTCAGAATTTATAGTGCCGCCGATCACGCGCATACCCGGCGTTTTCATGACCGGAAGGCTTTCGCCGGTGATCATGCTTTCATTAACGGCAGATTCGCCTTTTATAACGATCCCATCAACGGGGATCTGTTCTCCCGGTCGAACAGCTACGTTGTCGCCTACCAGCACAGTATCAAAAGGGACGTCGATCTCAAATCCGTCGCGAATGACCCGTGCTGTTTTGGGTTGTAGGGCGATAAGTTTTCTGATCGTTTCGGATGTTTTCCCTTTTGCTCGTGCTTCAAGGAATTTTCCCAATGTAATGAGCGTGATCACAAAAGCGGATGTTTCAAAATACAGATATCCATGGACCGGTGAACCGTGCGGAGCAAAAAATGCAGCGTAGATACTAAAAAAATACGCGGTAGATGTGCCGAGTGCGACAAGAGCATCCATGCCGGGACTTAAATTTTTTAACGTGTGCCATGCGTTCCGATAAAGCCGCCACCCGATGATAAACTGAACAGGTGTCGCAAATGCCAGGTTTACCCAGGGATCGTGGGAGAAGGGAATGTCTATTTTAAACATCATTGCGATCATGCTTACGACAAACGGTATCGTAAGAATTATTGAAAAAATAGTTAACCGGCGAAGTGATGCGATTGCAGTCTCTCGTTCGAGCGTATTGTCTTTTTGCTTTTTTATCTCCCGTGCACCGTAACCGAGCTTGACGATATCATTGATCATTGATTCCGTAGTTACGGATTGAGTTGTTATGATTTCGGCGCTATCATTTGCTAAATTGACGGATACGGAAACAACGCCGTCAGTTTTTGAAAGTTTTCTTTCAATTCTTGCAGAACATGCCGCGCATGTCATTCCGCTAATTGATAATAAAATTTTTTTATTCGACATTACGCACGCTCCTTATATACCCTACCCCCCTATAGTATTGATACAAAAAGAGGATTTGTCAAGTGCTGAAGAAATTATTATTGGAAGGATGATAACGTATATTCATTAATAGAAACACATGGGGAATATCATTAGGAATACCAAAAACAGTTCTATTTGAATATATGACGGCGGGGTTTGCTCCGCTGTTCTCATTTAAATGGAATCATCAAAATTGTTGAAAATTAAAAACGACATGCATAGCGTTCTATGCGATTTCATAGAATATTACCGAATTATTGACAAGCTTTTAATGCCTGTTCTCAATATTGTTCTTCGCAACCACGGCGTATACATGAACGGTGATTTTATGGTTTTTGCAACGATAGACCTTTTCAACGACAGAGTCAGTCGGCGGTAGCGTTCTGCAAAACCATCAAGTCCGCAATTCAACGCCTGCGCCAGCATGAGTGCACTTTTAAACGCGAAGCTGAATCCTTCGGCGGAACTCGGGCTGATGAATCCTGCAGCTTCCCCGACAAGTGCGATTCGACTGTCTCCTGTCATGATATCGTTAAAACCTGACGGGCGGTAGATATATGCGCCGTTCCTTACGATCTCGTTGCCGAGAAATCCGTAACGATCGCGAAGAATTGTAATAAAGGCGTTGTATGCCTGCAGTGTTCTTCCGTTTACCGGAAGTGCAATGCCTGCAAGGATCGAACCGTTTTTCGGTATCGTCCAACCGTAAAAATCCGTCAACTCCGGCGCAAACACCGCCGTGAAGAACGGTTCATGCCGAGTCAGTTCAAACGATCCTTGAATGGCAATATACGTTTTCGGTTCAGGAGATTGAGAACTACAGAAGCGGCGAATATGCGAACGTGCTCCGTCTGCTCCGATCACAATACGTGCTTTTATGGAACAAGAGCCTTTCGGCGAGTGTCCGTTTAAAATGACAGCGGTATCGGTCCGTTCGATATGTCGTATCGTCGTGTTCATGAACAGCGTTACCGTTTGATGAACAGATGCGACAAGCCATCGGTCAAACAATTCGCGGTCAATATTGATATATGAGCGTACATACGTGCGTTCCGTTTTACAGCCGGAGTCGAATGTCCGTACCGCAAAGAGTTGCGGGTCTGCGCACACCGATCTCGGCACTGCCATGCCGAACGTGGCGAGCATTTCCTGCGCATCGGGGGCGATGAGGCCGCCACAGCATTTTTCGGCACGAGGTTTTTCGTTATCGGTCAAATTTCTTCGATCGATCAAAGCGATCGAATATGTTTGCGATAATAGCCGTGCAAGCGTTGTGCCGGCAGGGCCTGCGCCGATGATAGCGATGTCATACGTCTTATCGTTCATAGAATGTGTTTTCCATTATTCACATAATATTCCAAGGGCTTCTGTTTCGCTCAGTATTTGAAACAGTGATCGCTTATTTGAGTTGTTTGCACTATTATTTTTGCAGAGCATCGTATTTCGATATCCTACTTTTCAATCCAGCCGCTCGCAACGACCATTGTTTTCCCGTCGGCAGTTTCCGTATAGACCACGGCAAGCTGACCGGGAGTGATCGCGCGGACCGGTTCTGTGAAAGCAAGCTCAGCTGTTGTGCCGTTCATTTTGACAGTGCAGGGATGCAGGGAGTCGCGTGACCGCACCTTTGCAAAAAGCGGCGTTGGTATATCGCGAGGATCTTCAAGGATATTGAGATCGTTGATGGTGCAGGTATTTTTCAGCAAGGCATTGTCTTCAGCGATGACAACGGTATTGCTTTCCGCATCTGTTTCCTTCACAAAGCGTTTGCCGGGAAGACCGCCGAGTTGAATGCGTTGGCCGATTGTGTAACGGAAATAGCCGTCGTGTGTACCGATTTGTTCTCCTGTTTCGTCAATGATGGAACCCTTTTTTGACTTAAATCCGTGGGAGAACAGAAAATCACGGTAATCGGTATCGATGAAACAAATGTCCTGGCTGTCTTTTTTTGCAGCGCAATGTAAGCCGGCCTTTGCAGCGATTTCTCTGACCGCCGGTTTTTCATACGAGCACAGAGGGAACCGGATGTTCTCTATCCATTTTTTTGACAATCGGCTTAAAAAGTATGCCTGATCGCGGCCGTATACCGGCGAGCAGTACAATTGCCCGTTTTCAGCACATGCATAGTGACCTGTTGCGACCAATGAAATATCGTGTTCATTACCGTATTCAAACGCTAAGCCGAATTTTAAAATATTACACCTGCAACAGGGACTCGGTGTGCGTCCTGCTTGGTATTCGTCCAAAAAATTATTGATTATCGTTGCATCAAAACGCTGACGCGCATCGATCGCTTCAAACGGTATACCGATGTCTTTAGCCACTCGGCGGGCATCATCGATATGGGACTCCTGATCTTCACGAAAAATAAGCGTATAACCGGTAACATCATAACCTTGTTGTTTCAACAGATACGCGGATGCCGAGCTGTCTACGCCTCCGCTCATTCCGATAAGGATCTTTTCAGTTGCCACGCGCGGATGATCCCTTTTTGCGTTTTTTTTCTTCATACATAAGTTCGTCGGCTACGGCAAGTAATTCCTCAATAGTCACTGCGTTCTTGGGATCATAGACAGCAACACCGACACTTATTTCAAGCGGAAACGGTATTTCCTGTGAATTGTTGAACGTTTCAAAGCCGCTCGCGATACGTTTGCGCAATATGTTCAATGAAGACCTGTCGCCGCCGACAGCAAGCGCTACAAACTCATCGCCGCCCAGACGCGCTAAGATATCCGCTTCACGGAAAATCGTTTTCAATACCGATGCGGTTGCGCGTAATGCTTTATCGCCTGCCGGATGGCCATGTTTGTCATTGATGATCTTCATATTGTCCAAATCGAAAAAAAACAGTAGCATCGAATGCTGATGACGATTCGCCATTTTCAGTTGCTGGGATGCTACGGTCAAAAAACCGCGGCGATTGTATAAATGTGTCAATTCATCATACAGAGAGAGCGATTTCAATTGCGCTTCGATACGTTTACGCTCTATTGCAAGCGCTATATGTTGAGCAACGAAAATAAGCAAATTCTTTTCTCGGTCGGTAAAACGAACGGTTTCCTCATAACTTTGAATGACCATGGCCCCGTGAACGCGCGAGCCGATCTTAAGCGGTACGCCGATCCAGTCGATTGATTGGTGCCCGATAAGGCTAACCTTTTCACGTTGGATAGCCTCTTTATCACACGAGTAAAAATACGGTTCGCCGGTTTTTATAACATATGCCGTCAACCCCGAATCGAGACTGAGAGGAGGCGGGCACGGATCAAATTCATCAACATGATATTCAAATGTCATAAGATTTGTTTCGGGATTATAAATGGCCAGATAAAAATTTTCGGCATACATCAACTCGCCGATTATACCATGGATCGCCGCATAACAATCGCTCATATCATCTGCCAAAGCCGTTAGCGATGAGATGTGAAACAATGCGATCTGCAACAATTCCTGTTCTTTTTTTTCTGTTTCATCGGAGATATGGAGAACGGTGTATTCTTTTCGTTGCGATTTTATCACGTGAAGAATGAGCGGAATTTGTGTGGCGTACTGTTTGACCTCAATAGAAAAAGCCGTGTGATACGGACGCGATGCAGTTGCATCGATAAATGTTTTGATATAATTGTCGGTATCTTCCGGCAATGCAAATATCGTGTGAATGCGCGGATTGGTGTATATGACCGAGCCGGTATCGTCAATAACAATGATACCTTCAAATGATTCATGGAAAAAATGACGTAATTCTTGTATGTGCCTATCATTATTCATATGAACGCCTCGTTTTGTTTGCCGAATGCCGTCATTCGGGCTGTTCATTCATTATAGAAGAAGCTGACAGAAAATCAACAAGAGAAGAGGAGCATATGATACCAATTTATTTGAAAACAGAGCGGCGTTTATGTCTTTTTTATCTTGTTCAATATTTTTGCCACATCAAGAAGCACTATCATCATATCATTCAGCTTGCCGACGCCGGTGATATATTCAGATTCAACGCCGCCTATTGTTGACGGAGGCGGCTCTATGTTTTTATTCGGCAGCCTGATAACTTCAGTTACGGAATCAACGACAAACCCTACATATTTTTCGTCTTGTTCGATAACAATGATCTTATTTGTTTCCTCTATCATTTTGGAGGGATTTATACCGAAACGTTTGCGAAGGTTAAAAACGGGAATAATGATTCCGCGCATGTCAATGATACCTTCTATAAAAAACGGTGCTTTCGGTACGCGCGTGATTCGTTCCATGCGGATTATTTCCTTAACGGTCAGTATATTCAAACCGAACAATTCATTTTCCAGTTTAAAGCCGACCAGTTTCATGATGTCTTCGGAAAGAAGATCGGCGGTATTTTGCAGAAGTTCCATTTTTTCAGCCATAATGTCCTCCTTAAATCTTTTTCATGATGTCAACGAGATTATTGATATTAAAAGGCCAGGAGAGATAGTCGTCAATGAATTGTTCACTTTTCAACGTATCCAATCCGGTCGGGATCGCTTTGGTTATAACGATTATCTTCGAATATGACATAAACGGACAGGTCTGATTGATCTTCTCGTCAGAACGAATGTATTTGGCAAACGATTCGACGGGAAAATCGATAAGATTGATATCGGTGATCAGGAATTCAATTTTTTGCTGTGTGGTTGCTTTTATCAGAGATTGCAAGGCCTGTTTTCCGGTATCATACTCTTCGATCTTCAAAAAACCCGTTGTTTTTAGCGCCGTTTGGATCTGTCGTCTGAAGATCTTATCGGGTATGACTAGATAGATCGTTTTTGAACGAATATCGCTGTCGATGTTTTCCAACAAATCTATTACCGCAAGCATGCGCTCTTGAATTTCTTCTTTCGGCATTGACCCTGATTGACATGTATGAAGAAGATTGACCATTTCATCTTTGGCGGTATTTATATTGTTCATGATATTTGCAATCTTTTCTTTGTCGCTGATCATTGCCGTCTGCGTGCGCGGAGGCGGTACGTAATGGGGTTTTTTTTGCTGCATATGAGTCTGAGGTGAAGAGGTAGTTGGTTGATTGCCACCAAGCATTTGCGCAGCTTTTTCAAGAAATTCAGGTTTCAGTTCTCGTTCTATCTCACGAAGGCGCTCTTCGTTATCATCTTTTTCATCGAACATAATAAAAAGCCTCCTTAATATTGACTAATTTAATTATATGCAATATACTCGCGCAAGTCAAGGGAGAAGCGTTATGTTTGAGTTTTCACTAACGATCGTTTGGATAGTATTCTTTTTTATTCATCTTATGATGAATGCATATTTGTATTTTCTCAATAAAAAAATAGTTATTCGTTTTTTTATTCTCGCATTATTAGTCGTCATATCGAGCTGCACAATAATTTTTGGCTGGCAGTACGGCTTGGCTTGCTGTGTAGCCATAATCAGTGTTTTGATCGAAAAGCTTATATTTAAAAACATCATAGTAATCAATAAATTATTTGCTACTGCTGTGATGTTTTGGTTTGTGTTCGGCAGTTTTGAACTATTCAAAGCATTGGCGATGTTGTTCATGGTGGATTATTCTATAGAATTCGCAACGGTATTTATTCACAAACGGGTTTTCCCGAGGAGGTTAGACCGTGATAACGATAAAAAAAGTTGAGACAAAAAAAGATCTTAAAGACTTTGTTATGTATCCGTTTGAGTTATATAAAAAGGATCCTAATTGGGTAGCTCCATTGCTTACCGATGAATTTAAGGTGTTCGATCGCCATCATAATCCTTTTTTTAGTCACTCAGATGTTGATCTTTTTCTTGCTTTTAAAAACAACACCGTTTGCGGACGTATTGCAGCTATCGTAAACCGTAACCACAATGAATTTCAAAAGGAAAAGGTTGTCTTTTTTGGTTATTATGATATTGATAATGACATTGAGATCAGCCGGGAGCTTATGAAAAAAGTTATAGCTTTCGGAAAAGAGCGTGGCATGACCATACTCCGCGGTCCGATGAATTTTTCAACTAATGAGACCTGCGGCATGCTCTTTGAAGGATATAATTCTGCCCCAGTTATTATGATGACCTACAATGCGCCGTATTATAACGATCATATGCAGGCTCTCGGCCTTACGAAAGCGAAAGATCTATTGTCATATGAAGTTGATGCAACAAAAGGATTACCGGAAAAACTCGACCGTATCGGGAAACTGTTAATAAAACGCAATACGCATATTGAGATCCGTCATATCGAAAAGAAGAATATCAATGTCATGATAGAAGATATCCGCACGGTATATAACGGTGCATGGGAATCGAATTGGGGTTTTGTCCCGCTTACAAGTGAAGAATTCGATCATATGGCCGAATCGATGAAATCAATCATCGAGCCGTCTATAGCTTTTGTCGCATATAAAGATAATAAACCGGTCGGTTTTTCGCTCACACTCATGGATGCTAATCAAGCCACGAAACATGCGAAAGGTCGCCTTTTCCCGTTTGGTTTATTAAAGATCCTACATTATTGGAAAAAGATCGATTGTGCACGAAATATCACAATGGGAGTCATTTCAGATTTCCGTAAGCAGGGGATAGAGGCCATGATGATCTGGTATACATTTACCAACAGTATCAAGCTTGGTGTAAAACGCGGCGATCTCGGATGGATACTTGAGGATAACGAGATGATGAACCGCGAACTTCTCAATATCAGTGCATACGTGTATAAACGTTATCGCGTATATGAACAAGCGATCTAATATCGTCATCACCGGCGCAACCGGGTTTGTCGGATCAAACCTGGTGCGTCTTATTCTGGAACGCGATGAGGCGGATGTCATTTGCCTGGTGCGCCGTTCCAGCAATACGGCTTCATTAAAAAAACTTCCCGTTACAATTGCCGAGGTAGATTTTAATGATGTAACGACCGTCGAACCTCATTTCGCTTCAGCTGATTTTGTCTTTCATCTTGCCGCTATGACGCATGCAAAGTCGAAAGAACAATTGTATAAAGCAAATTGTGAGATGGCGAAGATGTTCCT
>CAZIJP010000022.1:0-26568 GCA_964539615.1 uncultured bacterium | reverse complement strand
CGGTGCAGATATTCATGGTCCTCGGCTAAGCGGACCCCGTCTTTTTCGCTGTGCATTGCCACCAATTGCATTCTAATGGCATCGGCGCCATAACATACACATGTCTCATCAAAAATTAACGGTTGATCTTCTGCCATTAAAAGTCCTTTTTTTGTTGATGAAAAGATAGTTACAAAACGTGAGCATCTTTGTTCATAAACGAAAATTCAAGTAATGCTTTAGAATATCCCGTACGATATTTCACGGGAACTTCAGCTGCAGAATCAGACATTAGTCGCGCCCACGAATCAAGCCATATCCCATCACCGGTCTTTTTATACAGTAATGCATGCGTTAATCCCTGTTCACATGATTGCACTGTATCGCGATAAACATCTTCGTTAAAAGTGTCGTTAAAAATGGCGGTTATTACATCGTCGTGCAACGGATCATGACTGTAATCATGCTTTGTTTTAAAATCCATTATATGTTCCATGGCTTTCTTAAATTCATCATCGAAATCATACAAATATGCAGCGGTAGCCGTACTTAACAACATCATATATGAGTGGTAATATGATACCGAATTAAATGATCGTTGGGACTCAAGAAGCATGTTTTTCATTGAAACCTCATTCGGCGACTCAATGAATGAATAATAGGCACAATTAAAGGCGGCAGAACAACGCAGGCGTTCAAGATTATTAAGTTCCGCTACAGATACAACTTTCCGAAAATAGGTTCCCGCTTTTTTGAATATTCCCATTTCACCCAATAAAACGGCGAAATTGACCGTTGTTCTGCAGTATTCCGAGCGCATATTGAATTTCAAAAACATATCAAAGGTTATGTCTTCATCAAAATCTTCGAGATAATCGTATCGATTCATTAATCTCATCATATTGAAATATAACATACGCGTCGACAAAGCCATCAAACGGGACTCGTTACTGTCGCTCAATCGAATGACCTGCATATAACAATCGGCGGCTTTTTTAAAATCATTTCGAATATAATAAAAATGTGCGAGCATGTTCATGAAAGGTACTTTTACCTGGGGAATATCAGGGAATTTTTTCATAATATTTATGATATGAATATGTTTCCGTAATGCGTTGATCTTAATGTAGTAAAGGGATAATCGGCTCATGATCTTTATCTGATACGTAAGAGGCAGGTCACTGTCGAGCGACCGCTCAAGAATAGAGATACACTCGGCAATATCTTGCCCGAAAGACTCGCCGGTGTTTGTTTGAATATGGATTAGTAAAAAATAATAGTATAATTTTTTCTTCTCGTCGTTCTCAAAGGGTAGGTATTTATTCAATTTCGGAATAAGATCACGGATATACTGATACTTTTCAAGTTTCTCATAATAGGATATTTTCATAAGAAGCGTATCAAATGTTGAATATATAAATCGTGAATCTTTCTCGATCGTATCGAGCAATTCTTTTCCTTTTGCATGAAAATCGATCGTCGTCAGGAGATCTTTAAAGCTTACGCCGCTCTTTTCACTGAGGTAATAACGATCAAGCGTAAGATAATCCATATAACTTGAAAAAGCGGTTTGGTAATCGCCCAATAAACGTGAGATAACGCCAATATTATAAAACAAATATAATATACGAAAAAATTCATTCTCTTCCAGTACTTTTTCACGAATTTGCTGGAGCAACTCAACAGCGCGTTCATACCGTTTTTTTCGCGATAAAAGCAACGATAGATTATATAATTGGCCAAGATTCGGTTCATCGGCTTCTTCATAATAGGTAATGAGCATATCTATTACTTTTTCATCGGCTTCAATATGTTCAACGGTCTTGATTTCACTGACGGATGATATATCCAAAAGAAGGCGTTCCTGAGTAGCCTCAAGAATTACTATGATCCCGCTTTGAAGATCGTTTTTATACGCTTCCATGTAATTATTATACATGATAGAACATTTGACACAACTGTTATTTTGTAAATCCATTCATAATAGTTTCCCATAACTTCGCTATCGCTATTCTCAGTTGCATCATACCGTCTTTTCTGTTAAAATTAAAAATCATTAACGGAGGTCATGATGTCTGATAATGAATTTTATAAACACCTTATCGATGAACTGGATGAAGGGCTGTATTTTGTAGATATGCAGCGGAATATCACTTTTTGGAATAAGGCTGCAGAACGGATAACCGGTTTTTCTTCCGAAGAAGTAACCGGCAGGCCCTGCCATGATAATATCCTGAACCATGTCGACGTGAACGGTGTAAATCTTTGCACAGGCATGTGCCCGCTTGCCTATACCCTGCAGGATAAAAAACATCGTGAGTCCGATGTTTTTTTGCATCATAAAAACGGCACACGCATTCCGGTGCATGTAAAAATTAGCCCTATCACCGATGAAACGGGAGCAACGATCGGCGCATTGGAACTGTTCAGCGATAATTCATCCATACTTGAAATGACAAGCGTCGTGGAAGACTTGAAAAAAAAGGCTTTGTTCGACTCGCTTACCGGCGCCGGCAACAGGACCTATTGCGATCAGATACTCGATCTCCGCGTTGATGAGTTCAATCGTTATCACTGGCCATTTGGTATGATTTTCTTTGATATCGATAATTTCAAGAAATTTAACGATGATTACTCGCATGCCGTAGGAGACATGATCTTAAAAATCGTTTCCGGCACCATTATGAACAATATCCGGTCTTTTGATTTTTTGGGCAGATTCGGCGGAGAAGAATTCATTGTGGTTATCAGAAATATCGATTCCGATATGCTGTTCAAGCGAGCGGAAATGCTCCGCTCGCTCATTGCGCAATCGTACTGTTTTCACAACGGGCAGCAATTGAAAGTTACCGTGTCCGGCGGAGCCACGATGATGAAAAAAGACGATACGGTACGATCGTTTCTCGAGCGTGCCGATAAGCTGATGTATGAAAGCAAAAAGAACGGGAAAAATCGGATAACTCGGGATTAAAAAATATATTTCAGCAAGATCTATCTTAAAACAACACCTTGTGAATATCATTATAGGAAAAATAACGACGTTACAGATCGCGTTGTTTTTTAATAAAACAATCACTCAGTAATAAGCGTTCGTTCCGACTTATACTCTTCGCCTTTTAACAGTTGGAAAAATGATTTCGTGGCTTCCCGAATTCCGAAACCGATCATTTCCTGCTCCCATTCATCTTTGCGTTTCATGGAGATGAACGGCGTTGACGAATACTCATACCGGAATTCCTTTTGCTCCAGCTCTTTGCCTGTTTTTCCTTCAAACACAAAATAAGTGACGGTAACGGAAAGCATATGCCGGTATGATTGCTGCTTATCTTTATTATTATAATCGGGATACAATTCTTCTTTGGGCACTGCAGTGAATGAAGAATAATACATGCTTACGTAAACTACATACTCCGAACGCGTGTTCTGAGCAGCTTTCACGATAGTAATCGGGTTATCGATCTCATATTTTTCTTTTACATCCGATAAACGCACATTTTGCGGAAACACTGCCGATGCGATCGGGAGAATAACTTTCTTCGCAGTATCCGCAGGGATCTCCGGATATTCAGGCACGACAAGTGCGATCTTTTTACCGGGCTCAATGATACTTTCACGTGTTTTTTCAACCATTATGGTCATATATTTCATTGATGTACAGGCTGATAACAGTATAAGTAACGCCACCAACAATACATATCTCATAATTCACCCGCAAAACGCTTGTAATTTTCATAAATTGCAGTATCCGCATTGATCTCAAGCGCTTTTTTATACATTTCACGAGCTTTAAGATAATCACCGGTCAATTCGGCAACCACCGCGATGTTGTTGTATAAAGCCGCTTTTTGCTGTGGATCTTTTGCTTGTTCAAGTAATCTTTCGTACACGAGAAGCGCATTAGCATACTGTTTCAATTCCACCAATCGCGCGCCATACCGCACCGTCTCGGAATAATCCGTGGTATACACATTTTTCCATGATGAAACACATGAAGTTAACCATAACAATCCGCATAATAACACCAACATTCGCATCAATGATCACCGTCCTGTATATTTTAAAGCCGCCCAATAGACCGGGTGCGAAAAAAAAGCCCTAAGGTCTGAAGCTGCTTTTTGCAATGCCTCACTCTGGCTTATACCATCTTTTCTGTACCGATAATACTTTTTAAACAACATAGCGGTAGCCACATCGGAGATACGCCATAACGCAGAGATCACAGCCGTGCTCCCGGCATTTAAAAATGCCCTGTCCAATGCCATTACCTCGTCGCCTTTTCCGAGACTGCCTACTGCCGTCTCACATGCGCTGAGCACGACCAGATCGGCCTTGACATGCATACCCAAAATTTCCTCAATATCTAATCGTCCGTTGTTCTCGCCGTCGCTTCGCAGATACAGGAAAGAGAACGCGGGATTTTCCTTGTTGAACACACCGTGGCAAGCTAGATGAACGGTCTGGTATGTTCCTCCGTCGAGGCTTTTTTTAACCTGCGTCTCGGTAGCATCTTTTCCGATATACACCTCGCCGTTACGCCCATACATAAAGTCGATCTCGCGGGCTTCTTTCTGGGCAAAATACAACTCAAGCGACGGGTTGTCAACATCCGGATTACCTATAGCTAAAACAGATTGCGAGAGATTCGGTTCCCTTTTTTGTAATGCATTAAAACCCGGCACATAGGTGATCATTGCTTCATCGATAAGATATGACCGTCCGTTGTGAAGCGCCGCAAACGGCAGATAATTCAAAACACCCGACGGCGAAATGACCCATTGCTTAGATTTGCTCAATTGCGTCGGATCCAATAAAAGGGCGAACAACGCCCGGCCGCGTTCTTTTATGATATCTTCACTTTTTTCAGCGATCACTGCATCGCGGAATAAGGTTACCGAATTCTCCAGGTCATTGCCGGTAAGCTGGATTGTTTTGACAGTTATGGTATTTTGAGTAATGTAAATTGCATAGAGGGTTGTACCAATAGTGTAATAGGAAACTCCCACCGCATCACCCAAGAGGCCTTGAATATCAGAAGCTTTTGTAACTGCAAACGGTTTATAGGCAAGCGAATCACCAAATTCTACAAAAAGATTGATCTTATACGTATCATATTCCATTTTTGTTTTTTCGTATTCCGCTTTCCAATCAGGATTGGTCTGGGCTTGGTATTGCAGATATTCCACACGTTCTTTCATATCTTTCAAACGCGCACCGATCTTCGGGTCGCTTACCATAAATGCCAGATCATCATTCATAGCCATTGAGAAACCGATCATCTTCACGCTTTCGATTAATTCGAATGCGCGCTCCGGCTCATTTTTTTCACAATAGAGGCGGATCAATTCGTCATAGACGCCGATATTTTCTTTAAAGAAACTTTTCCTCAGATCGAATATTTTGATCTTTTCCTGTATCGTGTCGATCATTTCACGAGCCTTCTCAAGTTGTACCGTATCACGCCGTAATGTACCGAGCGCCGAATACAATTTCAACAGCATTTTCTCGTTTTTTAACTCTTTTCCCAGATCAATGCCTTGCTGAAGTACGGCAGTGTCCTTTTGTATAAGTCCGGTATAATAATGAGCAAAAAGCAGATCTTTTTTGATCTCAGCGCCGTTCATCACCCGTATCTTGGAAAAATACTGTAATGCCAGCGGCGCATTCCCTTTTTCAAAAGCGGTGATACCGATATTTCGGTAAATACCGGATAAGATGAGCCGATTCTCTCGTTCGGCAAAATAGGTCTCATTTTTTTGCAATTCCTGCAAGGCTTTGTCGTAGTCGCCGCGCTTGCGGAGAATGATAGCTTTATTGACAGCAATGACGGGAAGTTGGGCTATGATGTTTTTGTCGGTTGCATCTTTAAACGCAGTATCCAATATTTCCGAAGCCGCATCAAGCCTGCCGACCTCAATATAACACAGAGCGCGTAAATTGTTGACGACCACCCGTTCTTCAAACATCGACTTATCGGGCATATCTTTCAGCACATCCGAAGCTATTCTCAATGCTTTAAAATAATTGCTTTTTTCGTAATATACCTGCGCTTGGCCGATACGTGCATTGATGGACAATGCATTTTTAGGGTCAACACCGGTGATAAACGTATCAAACAGCGATAATGCCGTATCATACTCGCCTTTGTTCGTTGCAATGAAGGCTGTATAGAGGCGCTTAACGGTATCATATTTTTTATCAGTTATACCGGCAAGTTCCGTTTCGGCTGTGGCATAATCATTAAGAAATTTATAATAGATCTTCGCGCGCTCAAGTCGAGCCTCATCGGTTTGTATGGGTTTTAAAAATGCCATAGCTTTTTGCATGTCGCCCATTTTTTCATATAATACGCCGACGCGATAATCATTTTTGGGAAGCTTCCCGGTCTCAAACAGTTCGATGGCCTTTTTAAAAAAACCGTTCCGTTCATATAAAGAAGCAAGACGTTCATTGTATGTCCCGGGCGAAGCATCGCCTTTCAGTTTGAGATATTCATCAAGATACTCTTTCACCGATTCGGGATCACCCAGCATATTAGCGCCGATCGTTATCAGAGTTAGTAACTTTTGGCTCAAATATTCGTTATCTCCCTTCAAACGGGCGAAGCGAACCACATTCTGAAGTTCTTGAAATGACTTATTGTAATAACCCAATTGATAATATGCCTGAGCACGCGTATCTTTTTGAGCCAATACCGTTGTTATATATGTCGCGATCTCACTGTCGGTCATCGGTCTGTATGACAAAGGCTTACCGTTTACGGTCAATTCGGACATGCCGCAATAGATCAGCAAATCTGTCGCGGGTTTCAGTGATACCGAAGAAACTGCTGTAAATGCGATCCCGTCTACGGTAACGCCGTTCGCGGCAATGTCCCGCAAAGCGACCGTCCCAAACGCTGAATCAAGATAAACCGGCTGCAGGGTCAATGGTTCTGCCAGTGTATAGCAGCCGCCTTTTTTTTCAGCCAATTGTGCTACGGGCAACGATGTATATGCTGTTTTGAGGATACGCTTACCGTAAAAAACATACATTTGAGAAAGTGAATAGGCATTAAATGCATCAGAGGCGAATGATTCGCCGGTGCGGTCGCAACGAAGTTTCCCGTCTGCTTTATCGGAAAAAGTAACAGCAGTTCCGGTGATCTGCAGGTACCCGCTGCCCAATCGGCAACTCAGGACATCTTCTCCGCTCACGATCGTTTGTATATCGGAAGATCGTAACCGTAAGGTACCGGTAAGTAATCGTGCCGGGCTGTCGAGTTGCGCCCGATATTGATCGGCCTCGAGCGTGTTTTTCTGAGATATGGAATATAAAAAATTACCAATGTTCACGGTGTCGAATTGAGATGCCAAAACCGGTTTATATAAAGAATAACTTAAATACGCTTCGATGTCCTCAAAGGAAAGCACAATATCTGCCGCGGAACGGGCATCTCCCGATCGCGCGATCTTTTCAGCGATAAGATACAGCCTTTCTTTATTGACCTGCCAAAAATACAACGCATCCGATTGATTGAAGGGATCTGACTTCGCTAGCGTATCGGTCAATACGCGAAGATGCGCAGCGGCCGTTGCATAATCACCATTGTCGGCAGCCATAAGCGCAAGGTCATACCTGCATAAAAAACCGTATTTCGGATCCGCAGATAAGGTCTCAAGATCTTTTGCTATATCATTACCTAGAAACATATAATTAAATATCAATCGAAGTCGGGCAAACGGCTCGGACGGTTTTTGCGTTTTTTCAAGTTCCTGCGTAAACATGGTCATTTTACTGATCAATTGAAACCGATACAATATCATTTCGGAAGCCTGTTCCGGGGTTGAGAACGTATGGTCCTGCAAGGCATAATTGTACGCTGCAAAAATATAGATGATCTTATAGGCCGAAGAGAGGGAAGCATCTTTCACGGCAGATACTTTGGTTGCAAATTCATCAAGTTTTTGCATATCCGCATAGGTAACGGTATCCTTCAGGTAGTATAACGACAATTCATTGACGATCACACCTTTTAAAAATTGTTCCTTATCGGCAATAGCCAGTGATTCAGTAATATAAGCCCGCATGTCAGTCTCGGCTGAAAGACGGTAATACATGTCGGCAAGATTGTTGGCGATAATGGAAGCAGCATACGGCTGGAGATTTTTTTTCTTTTTTTCGCCGTAATACTCAAGCGCTTTTTTAAAATTACCCTTTGCCTGATAAGCGCGGGCAAGGATCGTATAGAAAAGATCGCGTTCCATATCAGGCGTCAGGCCTTTATAGGCAGAGGATGATTCGGCCGACAATGACACATCGACGGATACCGACAGCAAACTGCCCTTTTTTACCTGCTTGACATCAACGATCGTCTCAATCCCTTTGATCGAAGCTTCAATCGCGCGATCCTCATCGGTACCCAGCAATGCGTTGTAGGCGATGTTGCGGTATAACAACGTTGTATTATCGCTGATCCCTTGTGTCTCTGCAGTCCTCAACGCTTTCGTAAACATATCGGCAGCTTTCAGATATTCCTGTTTTTGGTGATGGAGCAATCCCATATGCTTATAGATAAAGACCATGCCGGCATAATTTTTTTGCGTTTCGTAATAGAGCGCTACCTCTTTATCAAGCTCAAGCGCTTTACTGTAATCATCGGTCTGATAAAAGATATCTGATAACTTCAGGAAATAGCCGATCTTTTCACGTTCAGTCGAATATGCCGGGATAACCTTCTCCATAAGCGTGTAATGCTCTAGAGCCAGTGAATTCAATTTAAGCTCATAGTAGACATTACCGATATTTTTATGAAAATATCCTTGAACGATAGGGTTGGTAGCAAGTGCAAGGCCCGTCTTGTAGTGCTCGAGCGCGGTCTCGAGAAAATTCCCCGTATTCAAGCGCTCAAACTGCTCTTCGAGCCATCCGAGCGTCAGAAAGAAGAACGGCTCATCCGGCTTGATCTCGATCGCCGCTTTGAGTACCGTATAAGCCTCCTGATATGCGGCAAGTTCGTGTTCCGGTTTATTGAGCGATGCGAAATACGATCCCACATAGGTCAATGAGTATGCATAGAAATATCCTGCCGCAGGATCGGAAGAATTTTTAACATAGGTCTCTTTATACTGACCGGCCAATGGAAGAATATTACCGAGCGCATAATTGACCTCAATAAGCCCGCGGTTGGCGGTTCGTTCCTGGGGCGAATACTGCACAACGGCGGCATACCACTTTTTTGCCTGCAACAGATCGTTTTTCAGATAATAATCATGAGCGACCTGCACGCCGTAACGCTCGATATATGAGATGTAATCATTGTAGCGTAACCCGGTATATCCTTCATCGATGCGTTTTTTCGCAGCTTCAAATCCTTTTTCATAATTTTTCTGCCGGGAATAGACATTCAACAATTCCGCAGTGATATCATCTTTGAGATCTTCGTCTCCGAATTTATCCATGGTCTCATTGAGTTCTCGTTCCGCCGTTTCGGTATCGCCAAGCTGCACATAGTTGCGCGCGATCTCAATTGACGCCTTTGTATAGATGAATGCCGTATCCTTATGCTGGATCTTCAATTGTTCGAGATAGTTCACAGAGGCAATACCGGTATCGCTTGTACGCGACAATTGTATCAACGCCTCTACAGACAGGTCTATCCATTCATCCTTTGTCAGCGTATTTTGCGTAAGGTTGACGAACGCGGTCTTAGCTTTTTCAAATTCACCGAGTTTGGCAAGGCTCATGCCGTAGTAATAGGTAAGTTTATTGACCGTACGTTTCGGCAAATGGGTCATGCGTCGCTGTTGGTCGAAGAAACGCACATAGGGTCGATATTCTTTTTCGCTGTAATGGCGTTCCAGTCGAAGCTCTATATAGTAATCATAATATTCCTTATTAGGTTCGATCGTCTCTTTCGAGATAGAATCGGCAAAATAATACAGCCGTGATTTCGGCGGGTAGGTAGAACGCACCACGGCCACTTCGCGATTGAACAGGTCGGTAAGGCCCGCATTTTTTAAAAACATCAAATAATCGCGGTACAGGTCCTCGGCACGAGGTTCCGAAGCAAATTTTGTGAGTGCGTAATTGTACGCAATGAGTTTTTTTTCAACGCTTCTTTGCTGCTCGATATAGGTCACATAATGAAATATTGTTGAAAAATCGGGTACCAGTGCTGCTTTTTCGTGATATCGAATAATCGTGCCGTCCACATAATAAAGATATTTGGCATCAAAGGCAAAGCGTTTGATATCATTGACCGGAAAAAGATAGGTCTCGCGGCCGTTTTGAAAACGGGTGATGAATTTCGAATCGGTCTCATCGATAATACCGTCCCGGTTGGTATCATACGGCACAGCTATGTAATACAGCGTTCCGTCAGATTGATCGACGGTAAGAAAAAATTTAAGCGAAGGGGAATCGATGGTCAGTGCTCGTTTATCTCCCGCTATATCATAGAGATAGATAGAATTACCGGTGATATAATAAAAATGCCCGTCATCAGAAAATGCAGGGTAGCGACATTCATCAAGCGGAACGATCTGCTTAGCGCCCGACCCTATCGTATAGAGGACCGGTTTATAGTCATTGCCGATACGCACGATATACGCTGCATACACACGCCCCGGCGATATTGCCGGAGTGATGCAAGCATTATCCTTATCCGATACGATATTAATGTTCTTTTCGTCTTTTACGACCACATCGCCGCGCACATCGAATTCGCGGGAAATATACAGATACCGTTTTTCGTCAATGCCGAGAGCATCGGTCTCGTCATACGGTGTTGATGCTATGCTTTGAACGATCCTATTACTTTTAAGGGTTGTAAAAACGTCGTAATTACCTTTTTCCTGCGTGACATAAATAACATAGGGCAATGACGGATCGGTATACACGGATGCAATGGGATCAAGGCGTATTACGAAATTACCCGACACGCCGTAGGATACTTCCGTTTGTTTCCGAAGAGTAAAATTCGTTATGCTGCAGGAAAAAAGTACTAAGGAAAAAATGACAACCGATAAATATCTCATGGCTGCTTCACTTTTTTTGCATCCATGTGCCGTCTGCTTCCTGGACCCACCATCCGGCTTTTGACTCATTGCGGAATTTTTTTGCAAATATCTCCTGAACCTTCACCACATCCCCCGATGTCAATCCCTCGGTGACCTCGGTTATACGCTGAAATATTATAAGCCGGTCACGATTTTCCTCAGATATCAAGCGCTCGGCATAAGCGCGCATTGATGCATCTCCAGAAAACACATCGCCGTTTCGCATTACCACAAATCCGTCGCGCTGTTCACCCAAAGCTCCCGAATCCATGAAACGTTCGTAATCGTCTCGGTTGTAATTACGATTCTGATATGCAAGAAATGCCCGTTTCTGGCTGTCGCTTATGGAACGTATATCGTCAGGCAATGTTCGTATCGAGACCATCAGCAGTTTATCCTGCCCGATGAATGAAAAATTACCGAGCACCTGATTTTCAAGGCTCGTTTTCTCGCCGACAAGCGTAATCTCAATGCTTGCCTTTGCTTTAAAAAGCGAGCAAGACACTACCGCCGCACACATAAGCATAATTAATACTAATTTCATATCACACCTCTAGATTGAGTTCTTTTAAGATCGCCTTCAACGGTATACGACGTATCGGTTCCACTTCCACATTGCCTACAAACAAACCGAGTATCATCGATATGAATGTCGCCCGCCGTGTTGTAAATTCCGGGATTATGTCAATATACCCGTTCTCGATCGTTACGCGGATATTTTTCGGTACAACACCGACCATATTGAGCTTTGAGCGGATCCCCTGCACCTGCGGGTTCTTTTTGTCGGGATCGAGCGAAATAAGCAGTTTATCGAGCACATCATTGTCAATACGGGTGATATCAAAATATCCCGTCATATCGGTTTTTTTGCCGCTGAATTTACTGGCGAACGCGAAAATGGATGTGCCGGATTTATTGGTAGCTTTGCGAAGATTGATCTCTATTCCGCTCAACGCAAAGTTGTAGGTCATCGTATCCATGTCGAGTGTCACATCGCCGCCAATCTGCCCGTCAAGAAAATGGATAAGCAGTCCGCGCAATGCAACGTTTTTATTATATGCGGCAAGGCTTGCGCTGATATCGTTGAATTCATATTGATTGAACTGAACTTTTTTTATGAATAGATTATATTTGTTCGTAAGTTTGATCTGACCTGTGGTCTTTGGGGCAAATGTATACGGCACGGTGATCTGTATCTCGTCAACGCCGATCCCCTGCATACGCACCGACTTGCATCCGAGCTCCAACACGACTGTAGTTTTCGGCATCGTGAAATCGTACCATAATTGGCCTTTGATCCCATCGGCCTTTAATCCTGTTTTAGGATCGGCAAAAATAATATCGGTAAGCGTCACATCACCTTTCACCCACGGATCTTTAGCCGTACCGCGTATCTCCGCCGAAAGATGCATTTGACCGCCTATATCGAACGGCTGCATTACACTGATGAATGTACGCAGTTCGCCGATATCAACGGTCGTTTCTTTTAGGTCAAGATTGAGTTTATCGGTTCCCCATTTCTCTGCATAGCCATTAATAAATACCCGACTGCGGTCACCTACGGACAAGCTGATCTCATCACAGTACACAAATTGCCGATCCACATCGATAATGACGGTACCGTTCAAAGCACATGACGGCATTTTAACGATCATCGCATCCTTACGGAAATCAATATCTTTTACGGTCACATTAGCGACGACGGAAACGCTTTTCATATTCTCACCCGTTACATGCATATCGGCTGTGATACGCGTCGTGAGCGGGATATTAAAATATTTAAGATAGGTAAAATCACGTAGCGTGAGTGTGTAATCAAGATTACGCATAAAATCGGAATGACCTTTAAGCGCCATCATACCGCCGTACATCGTCAGCGATATATCGTGAACCGTGACCCTGCCGACCTGTGAGAACTGCGTCAGGTTAATGCTCGTATCAAAATTAACATTGTTTACCGTTTGTTTGAGTTTTGTTTCGGTGATCGACTTTACGCCGGCCTTTATGTCAACCGTGAGTGATTTTTGCTTGCCGGCAATAGCGATATCCACACCGATACCGTTCGCTTTCACCGTGCCGAACGTAAATGCTCCGTTTGAAAGCTGTATCGCGCCGCGGTAATCGGCAAACGAACCGCTGCCTTTGAAGGTCACCGACCCGCTGCCCTCGGCCGGAAGGTTCGGCATGAAATTACTTTTTACGATCGACAGTGTTTCGGCGATATCCATGGAAATATCAGCATGCCGTATCTCATAAGTTATCTTTTTCAGGTCCATAAAATTATCGGTAGCGGCACTTACATCCATAATGCGTTTGCCGTTAAGTTCGGCATTGAGCGAGCCGATATCGATATGCTGCTTGGTGATATTCCCCGAAATGTCCCAACCCATACCAAGCTTGGTGAGGTTTTTCATGATATCGCTGATCTTCAGGTCAAGTGTTGTCTTCAGGTCTGTTCCTTTTGTATAATTGACGGAAAAAGCAAGCGTGAACGGCATCGGTTTTTTTACGGCCGGCATTTCAATGATACCGTTTTGAGCAGTGACGGACAGATTGACCGCATTGCCTTCAGGGGTCACTGTTGCCGCATATAGCGAAGCCTCAAGATTGAGTCCGCTAACTGCAAATGTACCGTCTTTTGTGATAACGGTCGTGCGCTGCAGATCAACGATACTCGCTTTTCTGATATCGATCTTCCAAGGTAGCTTATCACTTTTCGGTTTTGTCTGTGCCGGGGTCTCAGCCGAAGGTTCGCCAGATGGGGTTTTGGGCGGCACATAGGTCATATCAAACGATACCTGCGGTTTTATTACGGTGAATTCGTTCACGCAGACCGTTTTTGTGATGAGCATGAACGGGTTCAAACGCAGTTTCACTTTTTCTACCGTGGCCTTCATACCGTCTTTATCGTAGTTGATGCCCCGTACCGTGAGTGAGAACGGCGGAATGCCGTGAATGCTCTCAATTTTCACGAATCCAAGTTTTTTATTAATGATCTTTACCGGTATCGGCGTGTTGAGCAAGATAACGATCAATACATAAAAAGAAACGATACTTATGAGAGAAATGATAGCTATTTTTTTTAAACGCCGTATCACGCGTTTGCGCTTATCGGATGATGATTTTGCCATGCCTGTATTATAAGTCACGCGGGTACTTTTTTCAAGCTGTCGTTTTGATATGCAGAGAATAATATTCGCACTGAAAGTGCCTTATAATTGTATCGAGCGAACAATATTACCGCTTCTCTTCATCCTTCACGGCAGACTCCAGAAGCGACAGTGTCTTTTCGATCTCGGAAAAACACCCCTTCTGTATCCACTTGAAAATATAATGTGCCGTAAGCGCAGCGATTGCAATGATCAGACCGGCAGCGGTCGTTAGCAATGCTTCTGCGATACCGCCTGTTATCACCGCGCGCTGTTCGCCGGTAAAATCACCCAAAGCCGTGAATGATTTGATGATACCGGTGATCGTACCGAGTATACCGAGCAACGGAGCGATCCCGACCGCATATTCAAGTATCTTCATAAAGCGGTTCGACGCTTTCCATTCTTCATCAAATGCTTGTTTTGTATCTTCATACGCGACAAACGAATATGCCGTGAATGTACGGAAAAGTACTGTTGCGGGAAATGAACTGCCATTCGGCATTACTTGTTTTTTTTGTACTATCTCTCGGTATGTTTCTGATGAAAAACCTTTAAACGTACGAGCCGTACGGATAAAGAACCATGCACGCTCCATGATCACCGCAAGCACGACGGTTGCGATCGCTACAAGCGGATACCCCGTTATACCTGCCTTTTGAAGAAATAGCGTTAAGTTTTCCATATGATCTCCATTTTATTGTTCTGATTCGTTCCAGAATATTCCGTAAACATCGTTGACGATAAACTGCTTACAATTCTCATACGAACCGTAATATCCTGTGTCGGCCCACGTATCATCGACCGTCTTCACTTTTACACCGTAAACGGTTTTTCTCTTATGAAAGATCAGCGCTACCGGAAGGTCACCTACGGTCACCCCTGCCTGATAATGTACATAGGCAACGGTCTCGGATGCATCTGCACGTTCAAAACGAATAGTGTCATTGCTCATGCAATAGATTATATCAGATTTTTTTATGTTGTGATGGGATTAATTGGACCATGCCCAGGATCGGACTCGAACCGACACGGCCAAAAAGGCCATCGGATTTTAAATCCGATGCGTCTACCTATTCCGCCACCCGGGCTGGAACCAAGGCAACGCCCGGATTCGAACCGGGGAATAGCGGTTTTGCAGACCACTGCCTTACCACTTGGCTACGTTGCCGTACTAAAGAAAAAAAGCGGGTGACCGGACTCGGACCGGCGACAACCACGTTGGCAACGTGGCGCTCTACCAACTGAGCTACACCCGCTTGACGCGCTGATATTACCATAGCGAAAAAATATTGTCAAGAGGTAGAGTAAAAAAAAATCCGGACATCGTATTTTTTTAATAGGGCATCCCCCCCTATTTCCATGAAAGTGCAGTTATCTCATTGCATAGCCGGTTGATTTCGGGTAGAATCGCTCAATTCGAAGGAGGTCACCTATGTTAAATTTTGATATGTCGATACCTACAACCATACATTTCGGGAAAGGAAAAATCGATAAACTTATTCCGTCGATACAGCAATACGGCTCTCGCGTCCTGCTTACTTACGGAGGGAAAAGCATCAAAGAAAACGGACTCTATGATGCGGTCACTTCGTTATTGAGAGCAAATACTATCTATTTTACGGAATTGGGCGGTATCAAGCCTAACCCGTCCATTGACAGCGTTCGACTCGGTGTGAAATTATGCAAGGAACAAAATCTGGATTTTGTGCTCGCGGTCGGCGGAGGCAGCGTCATTGATGCATCGAAAGCAATCGCCGCAGGAGCATTGTATGACGGCGACCCATGGGATTTCTGTATGCGGAAAGCCATGGTGAGCAAAGCGCTCAGACTCGGCACGATACTTACCCTTGCCGCAACCGGTTCTGAGATGAACGGCGGTGCCGTGATAAGCAATGAGGCTACCATGGAAAAACGCGGCATGGGCAGCCCTCTATTACGTCCCGCATTCTCAATACTGGATCCTGAAAATACCTACTCAGTACCGAAAAATCAAACGGCTGCCGGCACGGCGGATATCATGAGCCATGTTTTTGAACAATATTTCAGTCCGACCGCTGATACATTTGTTCAGGATAGATTAGCGGAAGCGCTGTTAAAGACCTGCATCCAGTATGGGCCGATAGCAGTGAATGACCCGAAAAATTATGCAGCGCGTGCCCAACTCATGTGGGCCGGCACATTAGCGCTCAACGGCTTGCTCAGCACAGGAAAAATGGGCGACTGGAGCACACACATGATCGAACATGAAGTGAGCGCGATCTATGATATTACGCACGGCACCGGTCTGGCGATCATCACGCCGTCGTGGATGAAGCATGTTCTGTCGGAAACAACATTGCCGAAATTTACCGCATTCGCACGTAATGTCTGGAATATTGACGAAACAGATCCGATGAAAGCCGCTCATAAGGCTATTGAAACAATGCGGGATTTCTTCATTTCTCTTGGTATTGAAGCACGTTTACGAGATGTCGGTGTTGAAAATACACGTTTTGCCGAAATGGCAGATAAAGCGATGGCTTTCGGACCGTTGGGAAATTTTAAAAAACTTTCCAAAGAAAATATTATCGCCATATTGGAAGATTCATATTAACGGTTGATCCGTATGGCAGCCGATCTTCTTCTAAAAGGCATTATTATCGGTTTTTCCGTAGCAGCTCCCGTGGGGCCGATCGGTATTTTGACCATACGTCGGTCGCTTACACAAGGTAAAATGTCCGGCTTTGTGACCGGTATGGGAGCCGCTACCGCAGATACGGTATACGGTCTGATCGCAGGCTTTGGATTAACTGCTGTTTCCTCTTTTCTTATGACACATGAATTGTGGATGAAATTGATCGGCGGTAGTTTTCTATTATTTCTCGGGATAAGGACTTTTCTGGCAAAGCCGACCGAAAACGAGGCTGCATCAAAAAGCACTAGCCTTTTTGGAAATTTTATTTCAACATTTTTCCTAACCATTACCAATCCGGCAACCATAGTATCCTTTCTGGCGATATTTACGAGTCTCGGCCTGGGCACAAATAAGACGGATATCACCTCATCGTTATCTCTCGTTGGAGGCGTATTGGCCGGATCATCTGCATGGTGGCTCTTTTTAAGCAGCAGCGTCGGGATTTTCCGTTCAAAAATGACACACGATCATATGCGATGGATAAATAGATTTTCAGGTGTGATCATGACAACATTCGGCATATGGGCGTTGCTCTCTATAACAAAATAATAACGAAGGAAAGGATTTAACGATCATGGATCCGATCACGACCAAAAGGCTTCTGCTGGTGCCGATGACGATCGATCTTGCCGATGCCGCAATATCGGGAAATGAAGCGGACTTTGAGAAACTGGGATTTCATACTCATGGACTGTGGCCTATCGGAGACCTGTGTGATGCATTGCCGTTCTTTAAAGAGATGTTGGCGGAAAACGGACCGGACCTATTTGGGCCTTGGCTGATCACTCGAAAACATGACGGAGCGATCATCGGCGACATCGGATTCAAGGGACCGCCCGACGAGGATGGAACGATCGAGATCGGATTTTCCGTTATTCCCTCCGAGCAGCGTAAGGGATATTGTTTTGAAGCGGCAGAAGCGTTACTTGCTTTAGGAATCGCCGATAAAAGAGTGCACACGGTTATCGCAGAATGCCTTATCGATAATACTGCCTCTCGTGCTTTATTGATGAAATTATGCTTCATAGAGACATCACGCAGTACGGAACTGATCCGCTGGAGCTATGATCCCACAAAACGTGACCGAGGAAAACCGGTATAATGAAATAAACGAACCGTGAAAATCAAGGGAGAATTAAACATGACAAAACTATCCGCTAAAAGACTTACACGGATCGATTCTTTTTTTAATAAGGCTGTTGCGGATAAAACCCTCGCAGGTGCCGTTACGCTGATCGCAACGGATAATGAGATCCGGCATTTCGCTTCGTACGGGCATCTTGATGTGGAAAATACTATCCCGATGACCAATGATGTACTCGTTCCCATAGCGTCCATGACCAAGTTGTTTACAGCAATAGCTGTTATGATGCTGTACGAAGAAGGTCGATTCTTTCTCAATGACCCGATCGAAAAATATATTCCTGAATTCAGCGCCATACGTGTTTTTACCGGCACGGACAATACAACAACCGAACCGGCGAAAACACCGCCTACCATACGGGATTTTTTAAGGCATACATCCGGCATGGTCTATACTATCGGCAATACACCCGCAGACAAATTGTATTTGGACGCCGGATTCAGAACTTGGGATAAACCGCTCAATGAATTTGTAAAAAAGGTCGCATCGATCCCGCTGGCATTCCACCCGGGAAATAATTGGGTTTATAGTTACTCATATGACATACTCGGATATTTCGTAGAGGTCATATCGGGTAAACCGCTTGATGTATTTTGCTCAGAACGGATATTTACTCCCCTCGAGCTGAAGAACACCGGGTTCTTTGTGCCCCGGGAACAAACTAATTTATTGCCAAATTTCTATACCTATTCTAACGGAACATTAGCAATCGACGATGACCGCAACAATTCGATCTATACAAAAAAACCCACTGCGATATCAGGCGGTGGAGGTTGGTGGAGCGCGCACGGCGGAGTGGTCACGACCGTATCCGATTTCCTCATTGCGGCTCAAGTACTCTTGAATTACGGACAGTTTGATGGAGTACGGCTCTTGAGCAGAAAATCAGTCGAATTGATGATCACCAATCATGTAGGCGCTATGGCGGGTGCCGGAAAAGGTTACGGGTTAGGTGTCGGTATCATTACTTACCCCGGAGATCACGGAGAACTATCTTCAGCAAATCAGATCTACTGGGCAGGAGCACCCTACAATACTTATTTCTTCATCGATTATCTGGAAAAACTTATAGGGATCTTATTTACCAACACGGCTCCTTTCGGTCATTTGGAAATGATGGATAAATTTAACCTACTGACAATGCAGTCGATCGATGATTGACCACTATCCTTTTTTCTAAACCGGTGTTAAAATACCAATGTGGTTTGACGAACAACGTATTTTCGGAAGGAGCTTATTATGAACCATACGGATATTAAAATGTATGCACGGCCGGAAAAACCAATTCGCAATGAGATCATAGCCGCAGTACGCAGTTTGTCGGATGTTTGGTTCACCGAAAATGTCGCGGATGACACTGAAAAAGACCTGATGTTTCAAGATGTATTCTGCTTGAGAATGGACGGCAGGCTCGTGTCGTTTCTCATCTTCACTTGCTGGGACGGAGAAATTCACATCACCCTTATGGGTACTGTCCCTGAAAAACGCGGTAAAGGCTACGGCTCGACACTTCTCAACAGATTTGAGGCTTATATAAAGAAACTCGGTTTTTCATCTATCACGGTGCTTACTGTTCCGCCGGAATCCAAACCGCATTATGAAGATACAGTTATGTTTTACAAACGGCACGGGTTTTCAATAACCAAGCAGTATACGGAATTGTGGGAAAGCGGCGCTCTTGAATTAAAAAAGGTATTGTAAAAACCGGTTATCGACCTATCAAAGAATCAAAAAGTTGCAGAAAGAATGACCACATTTCCTTTAAAATTCCACGCATGAAATAAAACATAAATCCCAACCAGAAAACTGTAACGATCAGCCTGATCGTATTCCAGATCGGATTTTCAATATTTGTTTGTTTCTCCTTTGCATAGAATTGCATGACTTTTACGGTAGCTCCTCCGATATTTTTCAACGTTACGACCCCATTCAAGTCGGAACTTCGGAGAATTAATTTACTTGATTTGTTTTTCCCGCCACGCTCATGTTCCCAACTGATCAATTTTTCCCATGAAATGAAGGTGTCTTGTGTAAGTTTATTATATTCCATAAAAAGCATGATTCCGGCTCCATTGATCAGAGCACGCAAAGCTCTGTTTTTCCCGGTGATATAATATAAAAAAGTTCCTATTATCATTAGCCCCGCTATGATAAAACTATACAAACTGATCCTTGAGTGGTAAAACAAAATACCGAAAATTATCACCATCACCGGCGACAGCCACCCGAAATAATACCACGGGTAATATTTGATCTCATGTTCATCATAATTTATGGCCATGTTCAAGCTCCTTCAGGTTGCTTCTTTCTCGACACGATCAACCCGTCACCGACCGGTATGAATATACTCTCAAGCAGCGGGTGCGCGCGAACATCCGCATTGAACTCCGCCACCGCTGTATTCATACCTTTTATATGCGCAGGAAACGTCACCTCGGAGAACAACACATCATCCGTTATCAGTAATCCGCCAGGAGCAAGCAGATCAACCAAATACGGCAGTAATTCTTTATACAGCTTTTTTGCCGAGTCCTGCACGATAAGATCAAACGGTCCCTTGAGTGTCGGCACAACATCTTTAACATCGCCCGCAACAGCTTCGATCCGATCCGCCACGCCATAATGTAAAAAATTCACCTTAGCTTCTTCAATAAGGTCCGCTCGATGATCTATGGTGGTAATATATGCGTCCTTGCCTCCGGCACGCGCTAACAGGATCGCGGAAACGCCTACGCACGTACCGAGATCAAGCATCCGCTTGGCTCCCGTCAGTGATACGAAAAACATCAATATCCTGCCGATCTCTTTGCCGACTGTCGGATTAACACCGTCACGCAACGGAGATTCATGGATAAGCCGCATCAAATCATCTTCAAAGTCGTGATAGAAACCACTGCAAAATTTTGTAAGCGTGGGAGTATAAAACAAGTGTTCGTTCATTATTTTCCTTTTATTATGCGAGCCAACTCAATCGGCGGATAAGCGCCCTTCCATGAGCACGAAAGTGCCGCGATACTGTTTGCATAGGCTATCATAGGGGTAGGATCATCAGGAAATCCGTTCTTCACGTAATAAGCCGCCATTGCTCCTGAAAAGGCATCACCGGCACCTACGGTATCATCCACGGCGATCTCAATACCGCTCACTGTATACTGTTTAGCATTACATAATGCCTGCACGCCGTTACTGCCGTCGGTAACGATGATCATTTTTTTAGCTCCGAATCTTTTTGAAAGCGTTTCCATCGATCTCTTTTTATCTGCGCCCCAAATAATCTCCACATCATCGGTACTGGCTTTTATGATATCAGCCTGGTCAATAAATGCTTCTATCTTACTTTTACACTGTTGTAATTGCTGAACATGAGAAGGTCTGTAATTTGGATCGAACGCAATAATGCATTGTGCCTTTTTAGCACGATCGATAAGCTGATCTGCCACCTCGCCGTTTTCTTCCTGCAAGGGATAAAATGACCCGAAACAAACGAGGTCTTGCTCTTGTAACATTACAGAATCGACACTCGGGGGTTTTAACAATGCCCGTGAAAATTCATATGATGCCTTGCCTTCAAAGTCGAGGGTTGCGATGGCAGTTTTGGTTATCCCGCCATCTATGACAAATGGCTCGCTCAGTTCCACACCGCGTTGCCTCAAAGCTTCTTCAATGAGCATCCCGTTCTCATCACTGCCGACTGAAGACAATAGCACCGTTTCAGCACCTAACAACGCGCTAATCGATGCGGCGTTGAGCATTGCGCCGCCGGGCAATGAATGCGTATGATAATCTTTTGAAGGATTTTTTACGATATCAACGAGAGATTCGCCGAAAAATACGGCTTTTTTCATGCCTTGATTCCGTACTCTGATAATTTCTGATAAATATATTTCCTGCTCACATTGAGTATCTGAGCAGCTTTGCTTTTGTTATTGTCGCAGATCTTTAATACTGAGATGATATGGTCCCGCTCAACATCAGCAAGCGGTCTTAAGGGATGGTCTACCGGCGATGTCCGATTTGTCATGAGAAATGCAAGATCATCGGCATCGATCTGGGCATCCGACGAAAGCACGCACACGCGTTCGATGATGTTCTCAAGTTCACGCACATTTCCCGGAAACGGATATTTCAGCAACTCGTTCATAGCATTTGCGGTGATCTTTTTTCTCCCGACACTGTATTGATTCACAAAATATTCCGCTAAAAACGGAATATCCTTAGGGCGTTCACGTAACGGTAATATATGAATAGGTATAACGTTAAGACGGTAATAGAGATCTTCGCGTAACTCACCCTTTTTCACTGATTCCTCAGCATTTTTATTGGTTGCGGCGATGATACGCACATCAACCGTTTTGATATTACCGCTTCCTAACGGACGCACTTCCCGTTCCTGAATGACACGCAGCAGCTTCACCTGAAATGCATTGGTGGTCTCCGATATCTCATCAAGGAATATCGTGCCTTTGTTCGCCACAACGAACAGACCATCCTTATTTTTATTTGCGCCGGTAAATGCGCCGCTCACATAGCCGAACAATTCGCTTTCAAGCAGCGTTTCCGGCAATGCTCCGCAGTTCACTGCTACAAACGGACCGTTATATCGTAAACTTTGTGTATGAATATACCGTGCGAACCGTTCTTTCCCGGACCCGCTTTCTCCGGTTATAAATATATTCGCTTCACTCTTGGCTGCTTTTTGTGCCACTTCCAGCAGTTTTTTCATTTTCTCATCATGGAAAATGATATTAGCATATTCGTTTTTACTGCCGATCTCATGGCGTAGATATTGGTTCTCATCCATAAGCATTTTTTTCTCAAGCGCATTTTTAACGGCAGCACGCAGCATATCTATCTTGAAGGGTTTAACGATATAATCGGATGCGCCGAGTTTGATCGCTTCAAGGGCTGTCTCCAATGTTGCGTAGGCAGTGATAATGATAAAAAATGTATGGGGGGCTATCTCCCGGGCCTGTCTGAGAAAATCTATACCGCTGCCGTCGGTGAGTCGAAGATCGGAAATGATCAGATCGAAAGCATTTTTTTTGATTGCATCAAGACCGGTCTGCACGCTATCCGACAATGTAACGGCATATCCTTCTTTTTCAAGCATGACTTTTAGAAAACTTCTCATGCCCTGTTCATCATCGAGAACAAGGATATCGCTCATCGTCTCACTTCTTCCATAACGTTTTTTAAGATCTCCAAAATATCCGTTGAAGTATCGGTATAGCCGATATCAACAAAAAGATACCCGGCTTGGAGACTGTCAATGCCTTTCTTCATGTTTTCAGGCATTGGTTCGCACACATGTATCGTAGTAACATTCAGGTCCCTAAAAGCTTTTTCTCTGCTTACAAAAGACTCATCTACATCGATATATTTCAATTTGAAATCATCAAAAAGATAATCAAATCGATATCCAAAACGAAAAAATACTCTCTTAGGAACTACTATCGCTTTTTGAATAGCATCGATCTTTTGTATGTATTTTTTATAGAGCAATTTAAATTTTTTCTCATCATCAGGATAATAGAGCGCCAATACTTCGGTAATATTCGACAAAATTATTTTAAAATTTTTAAAGGAATAGATAACATCCGTATTTGTTTTTGCCCCATGAAGCACAACATTTTCTATGCCGACTGTATAATCATGGGTGTTTTTGGGGATTTTTTTTATAGTCAGTCCATTTACAAAAGAGATCTCGGCTTTTGAAATATCATCGGTAAAAATTGTCGATATTACGGCTTCTGATATGAATTTTTTTATAAAAGGGGTATCACAATACACCGTAACAGGCAAAATTTTCGCGACAATAAATAATAGAAAAAATAACGCTGAAAACAATCGTTTCATAACCCGATCTTGATCTGCAGCTTATTTACCAAGCTAGCCGGAAAATCAGCGATATGTTTTTTTACAAACAATTGCATATAATCCTTATGCTGTGCAGATTCAAGGGCTTTTTTAAAATAAATCTCATCGGCTGAGATAAAAAAATCGACTGGCGTCATCAACGGATAAAATAACTCCAACAACGGGATGCTTATTTCCGGCGATTGATCCGTAACAGTTTTAAAAAGTGCGATGATCGTTTTTTTAGGCAGATACGGTGACAATGCAGGCAGTTTTGTAAATGAGCCCCGCATCAACATCGCGCATAATATCTTCACTTGTGAATTGTGATCATCGGAGGAGAAATACTCTCCCAATTCCGGCATAAGCCCCGACTCATATAAAGACATCAGATAATAATATACAACTCTTTCATCATTCGGATAATAACGCAATGACTTTTTTGAAACGGCATACATTTGTTCAATATTCTTTTCCTGGTCAAGAATGGATAAGGATTCATATATTGCCTCACGGTAATCCGGTTTGATTTTTATTACATTGAACAACGAGAGCAATGCTTCTTTCAGATCTCCCATCATGACATTGGTCTGAGCCAGTTTTACGAAAACACCGATACGCGCCGGATCGGCTTTCACTACACGGCGGTATGAGGACAAGGCCTTTGCGTATTGTTTTGTCTTTACTAAAAAATCACCCTTTAGTTCATGCAGCTTGTTGTCCTCAGGAGCTTTTTCGAATGCCTTATCGAGAAGTTCCTTTGCCGTATCCAATTGATCGAGGTCCATATAGATTTCGATCAACGATACAAATGCAGGGATGAAATCTTCATTCAACTTGATTGCGTTTTCAAATGAAAATCGTGCTATATCATAATGTTTCGAAGCGGTATAGAGTTCGCCCACATGAAAATAACGTAAATATGTGGCATCTTTCTCTTCTATGCTTTTTTCGATACGGTCAAGAAGCTTCAGTTTGTTGATCGGCTTGATGATATAATCGGAGATACAATATTTTTGAAAATTGACGATGTTTTTGATATTACCGTCTCCAAGAACAATGATCGGGATATCAATATGTTGCTTACGGATCAAACGGAGCAACTCCATGCTGTTTGCCCATTTGATAAAAATATCCAACAGTATACATGATATCGGCTTGATCGTCAGGGACAGCATCACATCATCAACAGCCATAGCCGTATACACATCATAATGATTATCTTCAAGAAATGACTTCAAATATGTGGAGATGGTCATATCACTGTTGAGAAACAATACACTTTTTTTGTATTCAATATCCATATGTCTGTAGTATACTACAGTAATCAGACATCCGCAAGTTAAATTCAAAAACCGTGATTTTCACTCCGATTCTTCGGTTTTAGGCTTGAATGAATAATGAGCGGCCACTAACGAGGCCATGATGAGCCCTATGCCCCACCATTGCCGCGAAGAGGGCATTTCGTGTAAAATTAGAATTGCCAATATTACGGCAAATACCGGCTCTGAAACATACGCCAGACCCGCAACGGATGCAGACACCAATTTTTGTACTTTGAATTGTAATGCAAAAGGGATGAATGTGGCCAATATAGCAAACGCAACAAGAGCAGCAATTATTTTCGGTTCTGCCAATGCAACCATGTTTGGTATAAAACCCTTTCCGATGATGTCATAGCCAAGAAATAGTAAAAATCCGGCAATGGTATTGACCCCGAACTGCATGGTGATAAGTCCGTAGGTATTCTCTTTAGCGCTGTAATGTGTGATAAAAAAGATCTGGTAGGCAAATATCACGCCGCACAATACGGTAAGAAGATCGCCGGTGTTTATAACAAATCCACTGCCTGCCGCAACAGCCATGAGATATATGCCGGCGCATGCCAGCAAAACGCCTATGCCGATAAGCGCAGTCGGTTTTTGATGGTAATATCGGAGTTCCAAAAACGGCAGCACAACGATAAATACCGAAGTAAGAAATGCTGAATTTGATGCGGTAGTGAACTGCAAGCCGATGAATAATAATATCATCGCCACCGCATTGACCGAGCCGATAAGCAGACCCGCTTTAAAGGTTGAACGGTTGATGACGATCTTCTTGCGGAACAATGCATAGAACATCGCCAATGAAAGGCCGAAGCGAATGGTGAATACAACCGAGACAGGCAATGTATCGATCAAAGCCTTTGCAAAAATAAAACCTGTCGACCATAAAAATGTAATGAAAAGAAGTAGTGCCATATCGCTCCGTTCCGTTTTTATCTGCGGGGAGATTAGCAGAAACATTGCTTATGTTCCAGACAAATATCATGATTTCCGTGAGTTATGAACGCAGTTAATTGCACCGCTATACGTCTTTGCATTCTCCACATGTTTTTAGAATCTGCTCGTATAAAACCGGAATAGGGAAGAATCGTATTGGCAGATTCCATATCCGCTCTTTCATTATTGAATTTTCGAGTAATAGTAACATTTTTTATAGCCTTGACTTTTTTGGTGCTTTTTTGTTAAGACAAAAAGCACGGCAAGCGTTTTGCGTCATCCCAAAACCTCTTTTGCGAGCACAGAAGAGGCTTCAAAAGCAGGTAACAGGGACGTCACCGCACCACTTTTCGAAAACAAAAAAATAGGAAAATTTTAATTTTGCAAAGGTCTAGAATTGTAACGGTGTGTTATGAAAATAAAGCTACAGCAACTTCTTTCCGCATAACGGGCATTTTTCAGG
>CAZIJP010000021.1:0-27103 GCA_964539615.1 uncultured bacterium | reverse complement strand
GAGTTATACACTTCATCAATTTTTTCATTAGAAAGACCCTCGATCTTTCTAGGTAGAGTAAACTTGGAAGAAACGTATGTGATATAATCACCTTGCTTCTCACACTTAATTTTAAGATTAACACCATTCTCAGAAAGATCGAAAATTCTTGCACCGAAATCCTCAGAACCTTCACCGTCGATTGCATCAGAAATAATTTTGTGTAGTTGTTTTCCGTAGCGAATGATCTTCATTGTTCCATTGTTTTCAGGAGTTGTTGGATCATCAACAACGTATGCATTGACGAGCCACCTTTCATTTCTACGAAGAAGGTTCGCCTTTGCCTTTTCCTCTTCGTCACCGTTACGGAGAAGCTTGTATTTGGCATCTGTGATAGGACACTTTTGACCAAATGTTGCAGGAGACACTACACTGGTATATTGTCCTGTTCCAAAAGATTTCCAATCATAAGTGTAGTAATGAAAGAATGTCTTTTCTGGTTCCGAAACATTTGGAACAAGACGAACCGTGTAAGTTTTATCTTGCTCAAACTTCATGATGTTTTTGGTGTTTGATTGTGTTGTGTTTTTTTGGAGAGCATTTTTGATGCTGTCGAACATTTTGGTATTGAATGTACTCATAGTTTCAGACTTCATATTAACTCAAACTTCAATTATTGCAAGCTTTTTTTCTAAAATTTTTAAGCCCTCTTTTGAGATTTTAAGACATTTCTTTGATGTGTAGTATTTTGTCCTAAAAATAGAAAGTTTAGAAATAACATCTCCAAGCATGAATTCCAATAATTCGTAGTTATGTTTATTGACCACCTCTTGAAAATTATCAAAAGACAAGCAGTTGTAAATTGAAATGCGTTTTTCTTTCAAGTGTAAAAAAACGGTAGCCATTCCATTTGTCATATGATTCAAATAGGAATTTATTTTAATTTTATTTTCTTTACAAAATGAATATATAAAAGACATTCCATCAATTACAGCCTTTCTCTGAATATCTGAATCTGGATCGGAATATGTTTTTTTCTTCTGATATAGATTATAAATCTTAACAGCTTTTTGGCTCAAATAAAAATCTAGATTGAAATTTTTTTCATCTTCGTAAACCTCATACGGAGCTTCAAAAAAATCATTTAGATTTACATAGGGATTTCGATTAAAAAAATTCTCCAATTTAAGCAAAACAGGATATTTCTCATCATTTTGAATATCGGAGAAATCTTTTCTCAATTTAAAAGGTTGATTCTTCTTGCTTCTGCTAACCCTCAAATACGTATTATAAATTGTTTCAATATTTCTCACCGGAGAGAATCTAGGATTTTTTTATTTTTTTTGTTATTCACGAATTTCATAACATATTTCGACTTATAAAGAGTCGAATCGTGTTCCAAGAAAATTTTAATAGCCGACATGTCATTGTCAATATTATGAATCATTTTAAAAAAATCCCTTAATTTCTTATCTTGCATATAAGAAAGAAGAATCGATGCGTAATTCATTTTTTTATTATTCAATATGCTCACAAAACTGCAAAATGAATTGAAGATGTGTTCTCTTTCCAATTGTTCTTTTTCTGAAATCATAATTTTATTTGTTTCTTATCCAATAATTTAGTAAATGACATGAATTTTTCCGTTATTATTCCTCCTGCGGTGTTTTTATAACCGCCTCCTTCTGTCAAACTTTGAGAAACTTTTGACAAATCAACATTTGAATAATGGTTCTTTCTGAAACTTACTTTTTGTGTATCGATATTTACAATGATGGCTATCTCATATCCCAAATTGGTCAATTCTGCTGCAACTTCATTAATACATGTATCGGCAAATGTTGCGATGACTTTTCTAAAAACACCTTGGATTTTAACATCTCCAACATAAAATTCCGAAGCATCCACTATTTTTTTAATTTTATTTTTATAAAAATCTATGATTTTTAATTCATTATCATCAAATTGATTGAAACCTTCGTTAAATCTCTCTTTTAATTTTTGCGTCTTGTCTCCTTGGTAATTCCAATATAGCATGTTTATACCAACAGATAATTCCCTCTCAATAAGACGATATGATATATAGTCATCCACAAGTGCAACAAACTTTCTCTGTTCCGCTGTTATTTTTCGATCCGAAAGTTTATCTTTTAGATGCCTATAAAGACCCAATACAGTTGAACCAAATTCCAATACCGTAACCTTTGCATTTATATAAGAATCTTTACAACGTTTAACCTCTTGATGGTGACTGAAAATCTTAACATTTTCTCTATCAACCAAATCCATGATTGGACAAGTATCAAGTGCAACAAAATAAATTTCATCGTAATGTTCCATTTTGTTTTTTAAAAGCCATTTAGATACCTCACTTCTCATATTCAAGTGATTTGTGACAGTGTATGAAGGAGTGTTCCAAAGATACCAATGCAAAAGAAGATAACAAGCCGATCCATCAAGATCGGAGTGTAAAAAAACATGAATTTTTTTATTATTTTGCATTTTATCTTATATAATTTAATCAGAACAAATCAATCTTCAAGTGCTTTTATTGATCGATTGAAATCAACCAATTCATCAGTCTCGTTTTGAATGTCCTCTTCTTCCAATGTAAGTGTAGTATAATCAATTTTCAAAAGAGTAGAACCGAAATTTGGACCAAAACGATTCTTTGCTACACCCATATTTATATAACCATTTTCTTTGTCCTCATCACTTTGCCAAATGTTAAAAATACAATCAGCTGTATTGGCCAGACTAATACCTTCCGAAATAGCTTCCAAACTCGGAGCTTCTTTTGAGAAAGATGACCTCACAATTTGGCTCGCAGATATAATAGGAACTTTATGTGTATATGAAATGGCTCTCAATTGCTCCGATATGTGTTTGATTCTCTCGTACATTGTGTCTCCACTTGGACTCGACAATAGATTCAAATAATCCAAAACAAGACAATCAACCTTGATTCCCCTTTGACTGAGTTTCTTCAAATACGCTGAAATTTGAAATGGAGTGATAGTTGAAGGAGGAAATTCCTTGATCAAAATCTTGGATTTATTATTTTGTTTTCTAACATCTTCTAATTGCTCTTTCAAATTATCAAAATCCGTTTTTAATTCAAACATTGGAATTTTTGTCAATTTGGATGCAAATCGCATACCATACATGATTTCAGACATTTCAAGAGATATGACTAATGCTGTCTTTCCTTGTAGTGCCACATTTGCGGCTATATTTCCAAGGAAAATAGATTTACCAACATTTGTTTCTCCAATGAATATGTATAGAGCCTTTCCACTCTCCAAGAAGCCTCCGCTAATTTTATTATCAAGCCATTTCCATCCTGTGGAGATTTTGCTTTCGTTTTTAGAAAGCTCTTCAATGAAGTGATCAACATTCTCAAGAAGATTCAATCCAAGAGAGGGGGAGAGATTGATACCAACCGCTTGTTCCATTTTAACCAACAATTCAGATGCATCGAGTTTTCCATTATCGTGATTTTCTGCTGCTTCCAAAAGAGTGTTGAATACTAATTTCTGTTTCAGAAATGTTTCAGTATTTTCATACAATTCGTCACGATTGAATTTAGTACCATCGAATTCTTTCATTTTAATCAGAGCGTTCTTATACGATTCCTTTAAATTGGAATCGCTGAGATATGTTTTGATTTCGTTCAAAGATGGAACTTCACCTCTTTTTATATAAAAATCCTTTATGATTCCGACAACAGATTTGATATCCTTATCGGAAAAAAGATCATCCTTTATATAATCAATTACAGAAGCAAGGTATCCGTTATCAAAGATACAATTGTAAAGAATAACCTTTTCATAGAAATCCAGATCTAGTTTTGCAGTATTTTTGTCCATTTGTTTTTAAAATATTCGTTCGATTTTTTCCAAGAATCGTGAAATTCACGAAGACCGGGTGAGCTATGATCAACCATGATCGACCAAACACCTATCTTTAACTTGTTCATATTGCAAGTGTTGGAAAAATCCATATCGTAGTGGTGAAACATGAAGTTTTCATCGAATCTTGTTTTTGTATTTAAAACTTTCTTACAATTCACCGCAATAAAAACCCCATCAATGATGGCAACCCTTGCAGGAGAAGGACCAAAAACAGTTAAAAGCATCTGATCATTGGTTCCTTCCCAACTATGGGCGGCGAATCCTCTCAAATTATTTCGATCTGACATCAAGTGCCAAAGGTTGATATCTTTAATTTGAGGGTTAATGCACCCCGCAACACCAAGAATATCGTATTTTTTCATTCCCTCTTCTATTTGATATGCTAAATCCATGTTTACAAAATCCACGTCATCGTGAACGAAGATCATATAATCGCAGATTTTACCATAAGTGTCAAGACATTCGTTGTAATATTGAGGCATGCCTAATTTGGTGTTATTGTGTAATAATTTCAAATCTATTTTTTTTTCAGAGTGCTTGTTGATCTTCTGAATGCTCTTGTAAATTTTTGTTTGACAAGGATCAGGATTTCTTGATAGACTGCATGCGATAATTTTCACAAAATTATCATAGCACAAATCATAAATAATTCAACAACATGAAAGACAGAGATCAATTAGCAATATTCGAATCCTATAGAGAAGACATCCTTAACAAGTTCAAACAGAGCTTGGAAGGAGATAAGGGTGAAGAAACTTCATTTGAACCAGAAAAACAAGAAGAACTCAATGATGTTCCAGAAATTAAATCAGACGATATAGACTCGGATGATATTGATTTTGAAGCGGATATTGAAGATTCCGATGACGTTGAAGAGATAGAACCACCTAAAAATAAAAATGTAATTGTGAGATCACATGAGATTTCACGTAATATAGGCCCAAAACTTCGTGAAATCGTTAGACACATGTCAGATGTGATTGAAGATGTTGATATTTTTGAAGAAATCAAAAACGCAATTAAAATTGCCAACGAAGACTTGGAAGATGAAAGTAAGATTACAGATACTCCTCTTTCAATTTATGATGATCTTATAGCTGCTGGAGTTTATTCGGAAGAAGAAAGAGATTCTGATGATATTGAAGATAAGGAAACAGAAGTTCTTCAAGGATTTGATGATGATTACTCCGATGATGATGACGTAAGTGGAGAATCTGAATTCAATTTAAGTAAAAAAACTCGCAGAGAAAGAGAAGACTTTAGATCTGGAATGAGAAAAGACGTTGAAAGATCAAAAGCAGAAGACATTCTTAGAGATCTTGGAGTGGATTTTGGTCCAGAACGAGAAGATTACTAAGTTTTAAAGACAATCGAAAAAAGAGACGTGAGTTATGCCTTCTTTTGTGAGTTGGTATAACTCACCGTCATTTAGAGGCTCAAGACCCTCGCATGGTTTACTTGAAAATGTATTGTCGTAAATATCAGCATACAATTCGCAATTATTTTTAGCTATAAAAATATTGCCATTATCACAATTATGCAGCCAAAGAGCAAATTTTCCTTCTAAAAGCTCAAGTGACTTGGATATTAAAACACAATCGATATCATCGGATTGAGAGTATGCATAATTTAATGAAGAAATTATAGAGAAACTCTGAGCTATAGAATTTGGAGCCTTACTATCATCGATTTCTATAATCTCATCTACATTTGTGATATTTCCGCAACAAGCAACAACCCAATAATCGGAAATTGCTGGATTTAAATATTCTGGTTCAAATTCTTTGGACTTACTCTCAGAAATTCCCAAGTAATTGTTATATTTTTTTCTTGGAAATTTAAAATTGTCAGACTGATTATGTATCTTATAGATATCATAAGTTTCATCTGCTAAAAAAAGCATAGAATGGTCTATTTTTCTAGAACCTTTATTAAGCTTTTGCAGTTCTAAAAACCTTTTTTTATCGCTTGAACCGTAAATAGCACTCATTTTCCAAATCCAACAATTCTGTTGTCCTTTTCCTCATCATCATAAAACCTATTATCATCATTTATATTGTATATTTCACTCAACGACATAGGTTCTTGGATTGAATCAATTTTTTTGGAATTTATTTTTAAAGATTTTGCTAATTTTTTTGAATCTTCAATACAGAGTTTGTCGAATTTATAATCAACCATCGTTCTGCCTTTTCTTTTCAATGCTTTGTCTATTTTCGTATCATCGCAATTATATGTGATGATAATAGACGCTTCTAGCATATCGGATAGAATTCCATCAGATAGGTTTAAAATAGCTGAAATGTATTCATTGTCTTGTCTTTCTCTGGAAATTAAAATCTTTTCAGCATCTTCCAAAATCAACACACATCTTTTTCTTTTTATCAAAATCGAAAAGATCTCAGGATCAGATACAAACTTCTCAATAAAACTTGTTGGAACAAAAATAAACTCTTTATCTACAACAGTTGTGAGATGTTTGATAAAACTACTTTTTCCAGTACCAGACTCACCATGAAACATGTATAATCCCTTGTTTCTATTTTTAAGTCTATCTATCGTTTTTTCATAGATGGGTACAAACTTTTTACCATAATTCAACTCAACATCGAATTTAGGCACTTTGATGTCCAAAGGTATGAAATCATATTCACCATAAACATCTTTCATCAATACAGAAACAAAATCACGTTTATTGTATTTTATTTTAAATTTTTCCAAAAATAAAAACTTTTCAGACAAATCGGAAAGGAATTTATAATTCGGATAATAAACTGTTACTGTTATTTTAGAATTTATTGAATTTATTTTTTTATCATTATCATCAACATCGTCTTTAGAAGATGTTATATCAGGATAGAGAAATGATGTATCATCGTCGCCGTGATGATATGTTTCTCTATCTTCTTTATCCATAACATTCAAAACAAAAATATAATCATCGTTAAAAAAGTAAAAATTAGGTTTGTTTTTAATGTTGATATAATTAAAAATGTTTTTTTTGTTGATTTTCTTTTTTAAACCATCCAAAGACATGTTAAAACCTGAATGATAAACAAATACAAAATTGTCCAAACAATGTTCCAATAAAGAAAGATCGAATGATTCTACAAATGTCATACTACAAGATTCCGCACCATATATTCTCTCGTAGTATCTTTTCGTATTAAATGACTTCTGATGAGGATCCGCAGCATGTAAATCCACATTTTCAAGTTTTAATGTTTTCATTTTATTAGAAATCAGGATCTTTCGAAATATTTAAAAACTATTCTTCGTTTTCGGTTGTTGTGTTTTCGTTTTTAAATGAGAGTTCTTTTTGAAGTTTAGCATCAAGAACAGGAATTATCTTTTCCCAAACTTCAGCATTGTCTCTGAAATCCTTATAGAACCCAAGAGTCTCTCCTTGAAAAACATAACGATGTCCTTGTTTTTCCAAAACACCATATGCTTCAGCCATTTCAAGAAGACCAGAATATTTTGCAAGACCAGTTCTAAAATTCAAATATAATTCCGTTTCAAGAAATGGAGTCACAAATCGATTCTTTGTTGTAACAAATCGAAGAGTAAGACCATTCACATCTTTTGAAATGGCTGTAGATTCTTCAACCGCATTTTTATTATCCAATTTTGATGCCTTTTCTTGCTTCGTTGACATTTGAACAAGAACACTGGACATATATAGCGGACCAGAACCACCAGCTTGGCTTTTAACAAGAGTTGGATACAATGCACCTGGATTTTCATACGTATGGTTGGAAAACAACACAGGGCAATTGGCTTTAGATGCTGCATGAGTTATTGCCCTCAACATGCTTTTATATGCAACTGATTTTGCACCCATATCAGCACTGTCTTTTTGATCCTCAATAACCTTCGCCTCTCTAGACGAGATTAAGTTTCCAAGTGAATCAATGATGATCATAAATTTACCTTGAAGTTTATTATCAACAATTGCTTTTAAAAATTTCACAATTTGATTTCGACAATCTTCGATAATTTCAGTTGGACAATGTTTAATTTTACTTACATCACAGCCAAGTCTTTCTGCTGTATCCTTGTCCAAGGCTGATTCCGTATCAAAATAAACAACATTGACTCCTTTTTTTTGAGCATTTGCCGCAATCTTGTTAAGAATTAAAGTCTTTCCACAACCACTTGGTCCCGAAAATCCAGTGATTCGTCCCATTGGGATTCCTTTGTGAAGTGATCCAGATATAATGCCATTCAATGCATATGATCCAGTGCTAATCCATTCCTTAACGGTAGAAAGTGAATTTTCGCTAAGGAATGATGCTTCTGGATTAAGATCATCGAGAATTTTAAGTGCATCATCAATTGATCCTGCGTCCACAACGTTGTCTTCGGTTTCTTTTTTTGTTCTTGCCATAGTGTTATATACTATAAACAAAAATCCGCAAAAGTCAAACAACCTTTGCGGATTTTTTTTTTATATTGTTATGTGAGTGAAATTCTATTCATCAAATAATCGAATGACGGGTGTTTCCTTGCTCTCCGTCTTCTTCGCTGTTTGGAACATATTGACATATTGTTCAACAAGACGCGCCTCCAAAGCAATTTCCGATGTTACGATTTTATCCGAAGGATATTTGAAAACAGAACCTTCTTCACGTTTTCCCAAATCAATAAATTCCTTAAAAAATACAGGAATCAATTGAACGGTCAATTGACCGTTATTATTCGGAGAAGCGAGAAGAATAGCTGGATTCTTGACTCTTGTAGTGGAAGCTGTTGATTCCACAATTTCACCAACGATAGTATGACCAACGTGGTCCATAAAGACCTTAATGTTATCTTGCATAGAGTAATAATTTAAACCAATCTCAAAAAAAATCAAGCCCTAGTCAGCAAAAAAATCCATTAAATCACACTTGGTCATTTCATTTGGTTTTTGTGCTACCCAATTAACGGTTTCAAAAAAACTCTGAACTGGTGAAAATATAACTTTATCGAACATTTTTTCATAATCCGCTTCAAAAATATTGCGAAACTCTTCTGGATAATAATACTTGAATGCGATGGATTCTATACCATACCTGTTTGGTTTTTTCAAATAAAAAACCTTTAACTTATCTCCGCTCTGAATTTTTTCATACTTCGATGTTAGATCAAGACGATCTAAAAGAATATTGTAATAGTATGCAGATTTGACATGGTTGGGCATTCCTTTTACGGTTTGAAAATCCTTACACTGATTTGCATATTTTTCATAATTCTTAATACCCTTGTTGATTGCAATTTCCTCCAAAGGTAATTTTAAAAACGCATCGTGTGCATTTTTTACAGCATCATTTGTTTCTTTGTTGTTTAGAGTTGTAAGAAGAGTTTCAGCTATCTTTTTAACGTAAGGTTTAACTTTCTTTGGCATCGTGCTTTTCACAACATCAACGCCTGTGTATTTGAATTCGTTACACTTAATACCCTCACTATCCAAAATATGAAGAATGTAGTGTTTTTTCTTCAAAAGCATTCCAATATCGCATATTTTTTCTCTCTTAAATAAAAATCTACAATCTTTGGAATTTAATTCGCTTTGACCCCACTTTACTATTTCCTCATTGAGATATTTTGCCGTGTCATCAATAATCGAATACATTTCTTTACTAACCTTATTTTTTTCTGAAAAAATAACTTTATTGTTCTCAATTATTTCATCGAAAGAAATGAATAAGCTATCGGTATCGATATATCTAATAACGTCTCTTTTTACTTTCGATCCAATTTTATTCTCAACATATTCAGTTAAAATTTCAGAACCTTTGTTAATAATAGCTTGACCAGTAAGAGTAATTGATCTCGCAAGATCATCGTCTCCTAATGCGAAATATTTGTTTCCGAATGCACCATAGACAGAATTAAGGAAGATCTTCTGAGTTTTTTGATCAATGTCTAAAAGTCTTGCTTGTCTTTCCAGTTCTTTTCTTTCAGGACAATCTTCCATTTCTCCCATCTCTTTTTTAACTTTCCCTAATTTCTTTACAGCTTCGACCCTTCTCTTATAATATTTGTCGATGATTTCAGGAAAAAGACCCTTTTTTTTCTGTGTGAACAAGACATTTGCCTTTGAAATCGCAATTTGTTCCTTTTCAACAAGTTTCTTAAACGCATCAGGTGATATTTTATGCTGTGTGTCGTTTGCATCACGAATCACAACTATATCATTGGACTTCTCTATAATTGTCCCAAGCTTTGTTTCTGGTGATATATTCAATGTTACCATTGTATTTGGATATAGTGAATTGGCATCAAAAGAAACGAGATGTTTATGTATACCACTTTCTGGTTCCTTTACAAATGCACCTTCATTCTTTCCGATCTTATCCGTATTTCTGATAAATGTTGGAATCTTCACGTCTCTTTTTCTTGCTTGAATTGCAGCGGCTCCTGTAATAACACCGAGACTTCTCAATGCGCTTTCCATCGTAGTTAGTCCTGTCACGGCAAGTGACCTCAAGAGTGGCATATATTTCAAGGCATCATCCAATTTAACAAGAATGTTTACGTCTTGAATGTTATAATCAACGAATACTTCCCAATTTTCATCTGCAAGATCTGAAAGATTACCTCCACCGTAATCCACTTTGCTTTCTCCGAGTTCTATTGATCCAATTGTATCTAATTTGTAATTTTCTCTAGGAGAAAGACAAAACTTCTTGTATACATCCATGTAATCGATAGATGAAACGCCATCAATAACCCAAACCTTTTCCTCTTTACCAAATTTATTAAACTCGATTCTACTGTAAATGTTTTTAGTGGGAGATAACCTACAAGCATCATTTTCATCACATATCTTTCCTATTCTCGTAATAAGGTAGGGAATATCGAAAAACTTACTGTTCCATCCAGACAATACATCCATGTGATCTTTTTCGATGAATTCCAAAAATTTCGTAAGAAGCTGTCTTTCAGAAGAGCAGTGAACATACTTCACATTTTTTTCTTTTGGGGTATATGCCTTGGTTCCCCAAACATGAAACATTTTAGACAATGTATCGTATATGGTGATAACGTTCACAGCAGCATTTGCTTGATCTGGATGGGGAAATCCCTCGTCTTTAGAGTAAACCTCAATATCCAAATAGAATATCTTTAAAGGATGTTGAGTGAATTCTGGTTTCTCGTATTCGGTATGAAACATATCAACCAAGAATTGTTGATATATGCTTAAATTCTCAAAAACACGAATAGTATCATTTTCCTTCAAATACTTGGAGCGATCATATTGGCTATTAAAAGTTTTTTTCTTCAATTTCGTATTAAAGAGACTGATAGCATCGTGGTTCCCATTTGTTTCCAAGTATATATAAGGTCTATACGTAGACTCGACCCTTATTCTTTTACCATCATTCGCCCAAGTAAAAAGATTCATGCAACGTTCTTTTGAGTTATATGATATATTTCTGTACATTGTGGAATAAGTAATTCTAAGAGATTATGGAAGATATTGCAAGCAAATTTTTCAACACACTAACCGATTGTCCAAGTGAGATCCCGAATTGTGAAAAACTTAGAGAAGAATACGTTAGAACATTGGATGCCATGAAAGTTAAGGGAGCTTGTTCCGCATGTGCGGAAAGAAGTCTAAGAAATAATTTTTTATCCAGATTAAAAACAATACTTCAAAAATGATTTGGTTTTATTTTTCAGGTTTACTTACAGTAAACAGTCTCCTGATTCTTTGGTTTTATTCTCCACTTTCCTCATCTATTGCAAAATATATCTTTAAGAAAGATAGCATTTTAAATTTGGATGATTTTTTGGATTTCATTTACATTAAAAATGAAATATTGGGAAAACTTCTCTCATGTTGGATATGTATGAGTTTTTGGTTATCTTTAATTATTGGAATTATTTTAACTTTTTGTTTCAATTTGTCTTGGTTTTTTCCAATTATAACATTTTTTACATATCCATCTGCTCTTTTTTTAATCAAACAATTATACCGTTAATAGCATTGAGACGTCTTCTCTCTTTATGAGCATATGGATGGTTGAATAGCTCGGTATAGCAATGGATATTATCATCATTCTCAAGCCAACGAGAATTGGCATCTCTTCTAGCTTTTGCGGAAATGTTCATATAACGACCCTTCTTGCTCAATACATCATCTATCTGTGCAATCATCTCCTCGCCAGTGTTGAACTTGAATTGTGCATTTTCATATGTGCATAGGTCTTGACAAGCGATTGGAAGACCAAACGCATTCGCCTCCACAAGTTTCAAATCCGACTTGGATTTGTTGAAGTTGTTGTTTTGAAGAGGAGCTACGAGCATATTGATTCTAAGATTCTTGATCTTTTCACCATAATTATACAAGTTTTGCCAAGGATGAAACTCGATCTTTCCAGATTGAACAAGATGCCCCAATGGGAGAGGATATGCGCCAAGAAAAACCCATTGATACTTGTCAACTGTGTCTGAAATTGCTTTTACAACGTGAGCAAAATCATCATTTTGACCTACTCTATTATCAACGTCAAAGTGAGCACCAGATCCAGCATAAAGGATTCTTGGTTTTTTCTTGTATGTATCGTAGTTGTTGGATATCTGCTTCTCATCATAGAAATGACCAAGCCAGAATTTTGGAGGAAAGTTTGGAATGATTGTGACATTCGGATGTCCAGTCTTTTCCATGTAATATTGCTTCATGAAAGGACACGTTACTGTTACCTCATCACATAAAGACATAATATCTTGACAGTTTTTACGAATTTCTGGATCTGTAAAAGCTGGTTTATATTTGTTATAATCTGGAATATCTTCAGAGAAAACAAGATCATCGATTTCGTAAATCAGTCTAAATCCAATTTCCTTGGAAATGTCTTTAAGAAATTGAACAAACTTTAATTGATGGGATGTGGCTTGTCTCTGAATTCTTACAACTTTAGTATGAATGTAATAACGTGGATCTAGGTTCATTACAGTGGAGCCGTGAACAGTCATTAGATTAAAAGCGTTCAAAAGATGTTCAGGCCAAATCATTCTCCAAAAACCGCAACCACTGTAATCAGCATAATACTGTATAACCCTAGAAAGATTTTGTTCAGGAGGTGTAATGTCTTCTCTTTTTACAAGAGATGTCAAATTGCTTCCAAATCTTTGAGAATTTTTAAGAAGTGGGGATGCGAATGCATTATTTGGTATTTGAATCATAGAGTTAATTATTTCACTTCAACTCTAAATCAAGAGGAATTCTTTTTGTAATTCCGTTGCTTTTTTCCAAATATACGACTTCACCATTCGCTAATTTGGAGCATTCCCTTCTATGAGAAATTACATAGATACCGTAAGAATACTTATCAACAAATTCATTTAAAATTCTTACAACATTTTCAACTCCTGCTGAATCCAAACTAGTGTCCAATAGTTCATCATAGAACTGAACATTGTAATAAACATTTGTTTGAAGTTTCAACATATCAATAAATGCAAACATAATAGAAAGATCTATTGCCTTTCGCTCTGCTCCACTATAATTGAAGTATGTTGTTGGCTTTCCTCTTTCGTTTTTAATTTCCTCTTCAAAATATTGATCAAATGTGATAGAGGAATTTGCGTTAAGTTCTTTTAGATAAAATGCTATTTTTGCATTGAATAAAGCAAGTATCTTTTTAACAACATAACTCTTCACTCCTTCTTCGGATAAAACAAATTTCACGTTTTCCAATACCTTGAAACGTTTTTTTAATTCTTGGAGTTCATTGGAAATTTCTTGAATTTGAATCTGTATTTCTTCAACGCTTTTTGCTTCTTCTTCTTTGTAATTTTGAAGATCATTTAAAGCATTTCTTTCCTTAGATAGTTGGGAATTGAAGTATTGAACTTTCTCTTCATCGTTCTTCTTTTGCTGCTCAAGAAGTGAATTTTTATTAACACTGTCTTTAAGTAAATTTATAGCCTTATCTATCAATATCACCTCGGATTCAAGGTCATTTTGTTTTTTTGAAAAATCTACAATGATATTGTTCTTCTCCTCAATATCTTTTTGAATAGTTTTTTTTCTATTATCTATATGTTCCAAGTCACCATCTGTTATAGCCCTTAAACAAATTGGACACTCATCTTGATCTGTTCCAATTTTCAATAAATCATTTTTTAAAATCTTAATCTCAGTGGAAATCTCAGTTTTTTGTTTAAAAATCTGCTGAATTTCATCATTCTTCAATTTTTTCTTTTCCTCTAATTTTTTAATTTTAACTTTATTTTGAGACACGTCATCAATCACATACTTGGAAATATTATCATTTGTAACCTGAATTTGCTTGTCCAACTTTGATATATTTTCTTCTATTTGATTTCTTCTTTTTTCCCTTTCTTCAGAGTTTCTTTTATTTTGATCCAATAAGAGTTTTACGGTTTTTTCCAAGTCATCGTATTTTTCACTTTTTCTATCTATTTCCTTTTTTACGTCACCGTATTCCTCTTTCAAACCTGAATTCATTTTAGAAAAAACATCCAAGTTAAATATACCTTCAATGAATTTTTTCTTCTCTAAATTCTTCTGAGCCATAAACGGAACAGTTGAATTGATGGAAAGACAGATGCAGTTTGTGAAAATTTCTGGAGTAAGGTTAAGAATGTTTAAAATATACTCAGTGGTATTCGCCATACTATCTCGGCTTATATCAACGCCATTTTCAAACAAATTAAGTTTAGATGGTTTTATTGTGCGAATGATTTCATATTCATTTTCATCTATTGAAAACGTTAAAGATACTTCCGCTGATTCGTTTGTGAGATTGTTTACAACAAATTCTTTTTTTATACCTCTGGTTGTTTCACCAAACAATGCAAAATAAAAGGAGTCCACAAGAGAACTTTTTCCAGTTCCATTTTGTCGATCCATCAGATCCTTATTGATGCCTGTAATAATGTTAAGCCCCTTTTGGAAATCAACAGAAACAATGGTTTTTCCAATACTTAGGAAATTTTTTACTTTAAGTGTTTTAAATACTACTTTTTTCACGATTTTTTATATAACTCCGTTGTATATTTCACAACATCTTCCTTATTATCAATATCCAATAATTCAACAAAATCAGAAATTGCTTTCACCATATCAATACCAGATAGATCATACTCATCATCAAGTTCTTCTGAAACAGGATTAAATGCAATTGTGTTATCGAAAGAAATTGAAATTGGATTTTGACTCTTTATATTGGCCGAATACTTGTCCAGTTCCTCGCTCTCCACATTCTTATCAACTATTATGCGAACAATGTTGTTTTCTACAACACTGGAATTGTTTTCGTATTCGGATAGTTTGATTTTTTTATGCTTCGGGGAAATTACATTTTCATGGAATGTATATTCCATTGTATCAAAATCCATAATATAATAACCTTTAGTGGATTCAGCATCACCAAAATCCATCTCAAACGGATTTCCAACATAAACGATTTTTGAGTTTTTATATTCTCTCTCATCCCTTAAATGAAAGTGTCCGCTAAAAATCAAAGAAGATTTCTTGCAGAGACTTGAAGGCGTGAATCCATGTTCACATAACTTATATGTGTTCATCTTAAAAGATTCGATTTCAAAGTGACCCAATATGACATCGCAATTTGCGATATCATTCATTTGAGTTCCCCAAGGACATGCAAATACATCCTTATCTCCAAAATGGAACATTTTTGGTTTATCCACGATTTCTATATTTGGATAACCCCTAAAAACGGAAAGAGAGTGAATATCGGGTTTTTCTTTAAGAAAACTACAATGGTTTCCAACAATCATCTTCATCTCAAAATCCTTGAACTTGTGCGTTATATCGGATGCTACATGAAGCGTGTTAACAGATACTTCGGATCGAGAATGAAAGTAATCCCCAAGAAAAAGAATTTTCTTAATACCCTTCTTATTAAGTTCTCCAACAAACCAATCAGACCAATCAAGAGCGATTTTGTGCCAAATTGAACTATTTTGATGAACTCCCAAATGGAGGTCGGAAAATATTGCGTATTCTAATTCTTTCATATTTTTAATTGAAAACTATTTAATTTTATAGAATTTTTTCATTTTATCTAAAAAAGTTGATTCGTCAAGACTAAATAATTGTATATATACAATGTTTTTAACTCAACAAACAACAATAAAATCTTCAAACTCTCTTTATAGAGAAATAGATCAATTGTGTTTTTTGTCCAAAAACCTTTATAATGTTGGAAACTATATCATAAGAAACGAATTTATCAATAATGGAAAATGGATCAGATACCATCAATTAGCTAATGATTTGAAAAATAATGTTGATTTTCAAGCACTTCCAAGTAAGGTTTCTCAATTAGTTTTAATGAATCTTGACAGAAATTGGAAATCATTTTTCAGAGCAATTAAAGAATGGAAAAAATGTCCAGATAAATTCAAAGGAAAACCATCTCTCCCAAAATATAAACACAAAACAAAAGGTAGAAACATTTTAATTTACAATAATCAAGCATTTTCCAAAAAGGAATTAAAAAAAGGACTCATAGTTCCATCCAAAACCAATCTCAAAATTCCATGCGATAAACAAAATGTAATGGAAGTGAGAATCACACCAAAAAATAAACAATATGTAATAGAAATAGTATATGAAAAAGAAGTAAAACCAAAAAATAAATGTAACAGAAACTTTTTATCAATTGATTTAGGCGTTAATAATCTCTGCGCTATAACATCAAATCGTGCTGGATTCAATCCAAGACTGATTAACGGTAAAACATTGAAAAGCATAAATCAATTCTACAATAAAAAGAAATCAAAATATCAATCAGAACTTCCTAAAAATGTTTATACATCTGATAAAATTATTAGGCTTACAAACAAAAGAAATGATAAAATCAAACATCATCTTCATAATATTTCAAAATATATTGTGAACATGGCAATTGAAAATGAAATTAATACGATTGTATGTGGTCATAATAAACAATGGAAAAATGATATAAACATAGGAAAAAGGAATAATCAAACATTCACAAATATACCACATAGTAAATTAATGGATATGTTGAAATATAAATGTGAATTGAATGGTATCATTTTTGTTCAAGTTGATGAGGCATACACATCTAAATGTTCTTTAATTGACATGGAGACTATCAAAAAGCATGATACTTATGTTGGTAAAAGAATAAAAAGAGGTTTGTTTCAGACGAAGGAAAACAAAAAGATAAATGCTGATATAAATGGTTCTGGTAATATTTTAAGAAAAGCATTTGGGGATGATGTTTTTACATCGAACTCAATAGAGGGCTTTGTAGTTAGCCCAAGAAAAGTAACATTTTCTGAACATATTTTTCAATAAAATGTGTAACTATGTGTTATCCACTTCAGAAGTCTATCAGATCAATGAAAATTATCAACAAGATCAATTGAACTCGGCTTGGTGTAAACTCTGTGTGAACCAAATTCTTCACCGTCATTCAACATCAAATCAAAATTGCGTTCTTTATATTCTTCAACAACTTGGTGGTGTTTTTTTTCTTTTTTAATTCTACAAATAAATGCATGATAAGCTATTGTTGTAAAATATCCAAATGGAGAAAATCCTTTATTGAGTTTAAATTTTTTATGCAGAATAGCTTGATACATTTTAACGATAGCATCTCCGACCATATCCGATATGTAAGAATAATTCATGAAGTTCGGAGCATGTGAAAGACCATACGCAATCCTCTGGATGCAGTCCGCAAGATAATCTGTAATCACATCATCTTCGTAATATTTTGTAAGAGCATCTTCAAAATCCTTGGCATTCACATAATGAGGCTTATCCTCTCTCTTTTTTCTTTTTTTCTTTAAAGGCGTTTCTTCTGTTTTTTTAGTATCATTTTTCATTTATTTTAACTTTCTGGTGTGGAATATTTTCTTGTTCATAAAATTCTTGTCTTTTCATTTGATGTTGCATCCCATAATAAAGCTGGTCCGCTATATCCACAATGTATAGCGTGTTTTTACTTTCATGTAATCGCAAACCTCTACCGATACTTTGGAGGACTTTTATCTTGGACTTTCCGCCTCCTGCAAAAATAATATAGTGTAGGTTTTTAATGTTAATTCCAGTTGAAAAGATTTTTGAAATGGCAACACATATAACAATGTTCTCTATATCAATAATTTTCCTAATTTCTTCACTTTTTTCGACTCCCATTTCGCCTGTTATATAAAATACCTTCTTATCTTTCAGTGTACTATTTAACAATTTATAAATTGTTTCACCGTGCTCAAGATAGTCCACAAGAATCAAGGCGTTGTTTTGACAATTTGCTGATAGTTTTTTGATGGTTTGATTTCTAAATTGACTTTCGATGAGAAAATCTATTTCTTTTTTATAATTATCCACCGCATTTCCAAACCCAAAGTCTCTAATGGGTTTTTTCTTATAATAAAGTTCTATAACTTGAGCTATCGCTGGAACAACATGTTTATCTTTTCGAAGTTCATAACTCTTTCTTTGGAAAATAACTGGGCCTAGTTTTCCAATAATTGTCCATTGGTCAATTTTGTCCTCTGGTAATGTTCCAGTAAATCCAAACTTGTGATTCGTTTGACACGTTTCAATTATATTTGTGATCTCATTGGATTTTTTAATGTGGTGACACTCATCTACGATTAAAATATCAATATATTTTAACCAATCGATGTCACTGTTTTTGGATTGAAGAATTGCTGTTGTACAAATAACAACATTTTTAGACATATCTAAACTATCGTCTCCTGTCCATTTGGAACAACCAAATGGAACAGAGTATTCCTTAAAATCACTGAATGTTTGTTCCACAAGGCTTCTATTTGGAACGATCAAACAACATTTAAAATCATTATTCAGAGTATAGACTTTCGATAGAAGTGAAGCCATCGTAAGTGTTTTTCCTCCAGCGGTTGCAAGAAGAACTGTACCTCTTCCATGATTAAGACATTTATCTACAATTTCTTTTTGATAATCACGCAAAGTTAAAGCGAGCGGATATTCACTTAAAGAAAAATTTGAATTCAATCTCCAATCATATGCCGATGGATTGACATCCTTGAGAAGATCGTCATCAACTTTGATTTTATCGAGAGGATAGTTGGTGTTATTTTTAAGATACTTGAAAATTTCAGATAATAAACAAGGATCGAATCTACCTGTTCCAGTTATTGCATATTTTCTAGAAGGAGCAAATCTGTTTCTTGCAAACTTAGCGGCATCATTTTTTACCGAGAAGTGTTCTTTTACTTCATCAAAGAACTCTCCAGTATAAACACCTTTTTTCTTTTTTTCGTCGTAACCAAAAACTATCATGTTGTTTCAAGCTGAACAATCTTCACGATGTTCCCGATATCGAAACTCATAGATGACATGACTTTTTCGACTCTTTCAAGAAAATCTATTAAATTATAGTTTTCTTCAATTTTATCATCTATCTCAATAACAGATTCATGTTTTTCAGCTAGACTTTTCAAAACAGCATTGGAAACAGTGGATATTGATTCTTGTTTCAATTTTTCCATAATAATGGAAATTTGCTTCTTTTTGTCTTTTTCCAGTTTGTTTACTGAATTTTTAGCAAGAATAAGCCTAGTAACCCATTTAGCTTTCTTTGCAGGAAGCATTAATGCGGATTCTTTGAGATTTATGTCATCCACAACACAATCATCCTTCAGTTCTTCTATGTAGTTTGATAAAGACATTTAAATATTAAATATAACAGAACAATTTAATTTGTCAACACCATGAATTTTAATCAACTTGTAAAATATATTTTAGAGGACAATGCATCTGGAGGTGGGGGTGTTTTTGGCGGTGGGGAATCATTCGGTCATGGTGGAGATATTGGAAACAGTGATTTCTGGAACACAGGAGATGCTAGGATTCCTTTTGTAATAGGAACATTCAAAAGGAATGGTAGAGTAAAAAAAAGAAAGAAACGTAAAAATGCCAAAAAGCGAAAACGTTGATTTTTCAAATTTTGGACATTGGACTTGTCCAGATAATGTAGAAGTATTTGGTGATTCAAATAAAGAATACTTTGGAATGGTTTATAGAATTGAACTGCCAAATGGGTTATGGTATTTGGGATGTAAGCAATTTTTCTCCAAGAGAAAACTTAAACCTCTTAAGGGGATGAAGAGAGCTAGAAGAACAGTTGCAGAGAGCGATTGGAGAGAATACACATCATCCTCAAACACCATCAATGATTACATTTCAAAGAACGGTAAGGTTGGTATAAAGTTTGAGATTTTAAATCTCACAAGGGGAGGAAAGTTTGAATTGAAATACTGTGAAATGAAACATCAAGTTTTACAAAATTGTCTTTTTGAAGACAAAAGCCTGAATGGAATAATCAATGTTAGGCTTGGAAAGAAAAAATCTTTCACTTTTTGAAAATATTTTCATTCAGACCACTTGACTTTTGGTATACCTCTGACTAAAATACTCTGTCGGCGATTCAATATGTTCTATAATTAAATATAATATTAGAATATAGAATACAGAATTTAGAAATTGTATTTTTTTTCTTAAAATTTGTTAATTTCTTGAAAGAAGAAAACTTTTTATTTGTTTTTAGAAACTGTTTAAAATTCATACAAAATGTTCTACGAATACATTCATTTTAACACATTATTTGTTGAAATCAAAGAAGAAATAACAAAATATTGCAATAAATTCGATTTTGAATTTGAAAAATGTAAAAACAAAACAAAAAAAGAAATTTTGATTCATTTTTCTGTTTTAGAGATTTTAAAACAAATTGAAAAAAATAAGAACAAGAAAATAATTGTTTTATTTGATTCTTTATTCTGCGATGAACTTTATAAGAGTTCCTTCAAACAAATATCTAAGATTCTGTTTATTCCTGTGTTTTTCTGTGATTCAAGTGAAATAACAAATGGATTGAAAAAGGAAATCGATTTAAAAGCAGAAGAATTCTACAATTCTAATATTTTTACACAAAAAAGATTGAAAAAACATCTTTGCAATGAAAAAAACAAAGAATTATTTGAAAAAATAGTTTCTGTTAAATCTTTAAGGTCTTATCAAAAAATTCTAAATTAAAAAGTGATATCTAAGATATCATCATCTTTTATATAATTTGTCATGACTTGAACTAAAGTTTTCAATGCATCTTTTGCATTGTTTTCATTGATATCTCCAATATCAACAATTTTTTGTTCAAATTCTGGTTTAATTCTTTCAACCATAAGAGCTTTAGCTAAAAGTCTAACCAAAGAAACCATTCCAATTGATGACAATGCTTCAGTCTGTGGTTTTTGTTCTTGTATTTCAGGAACAGCTGTTGGTTGTGCTTGGTCTGGAACTGCACCTTCTGGTGCAGGAGGAGCAACAGGAGGTTGTTCTTGCTCTGTTATTATTTCCCTATATGCTCTATTTAACAATGTATGAAATGTGCTCATAATTTTTCAGTTTCTTTTAAAATTTCCAAATTAAAAATAATCCTACGTAATACTTTTTCATTCACATGTCTTCCTTCACCATTTAACATGTTTGTGATTTTAGAAACAACAATCATATCATTGGAGAAATCATCCATTGGACCTTTGACTTGTTTTTCATAACTGTCATATTCCATGACATTTTTAACAGATAAAAGATAATCGGAAGCTTTGACTAGTTTTGATAACATCCATGCTTCCATTTTAGTTGAACAGTCAACTAAAGATAACAACATGTCTGCTGTTTTTTTGATTGAATATATTTCAGATTTAGCCATATCCAAATTATCATTGTGATGTGAATTACCTTCACACTCTTCGCAATTCTCTTCTTCATCCTCTGGAATTTCTTGTTGTTGGCAATTTCCAGTTTCACATGGGCATTTTTCCCTTTCCATGTCTGCTGAATTTACAGTATTCGCCATTTGCTGTGCTGATTGGGGATTTTCTGGTATGGCTGGTGCTGTGAATTGAATTTCCTCGTCTTCTTGATTTGGATTTGTTATAAGAACGTTTTGTGGAGCTTGTGTAGTTCCCAAGTTCATCTCCATTAAAACTTGTTCATATGCTTTGGAAAGCTCTATAAGACTTGATTTACGTGTCATGAATATATTTATGCGATTGATATAAATAATTTATAATATGAGTAATTTTGATAATTTAGTGAATTCAATTTTGGAAGAAGCTGCCAAATGCACAAAGGTAACTGGGCAGCAACAATCAACAAGATCCGATAAAAAATACATGAGATGTGCAAAAGTTGATGGGAAATTGAAAAGGGTTCATTACGGTGATCCAAAAATGCGTATTAAAAAGTCAAATCCAAAACGTCGTAAAGCATTTAAGTCAAGACACAACTGCAAAAATAAGAAAAAAGGAACGCCAGGTTACTTTAGTTGTAAAAATTGGTAATTATATGAATTTCAACGATCTATATAATTACATTTTGGAAAATACCCTTGGACTTGTTGAAAATATTGATATTGAAGGTATCGGAATAGTCAAAGCAAAGACAGATACAGGAAATTCCGCTCACAATGTTCTACATGGTATTATTCAAGGTAAGGATTCTGGACAAGTTACATTCCAAACAATTGATAACAAAGTTGTAACATTACCATATGAAGATGAAATAAAAATTCACATTGGTTCAGGAAACAAAGAAGATCGTCCAGTTGTAAGATTCAATGTATCAATAAACGGTGAAAAATATTCAAATGTTCCATTTTCAATCGCAGATAGAAGTGAAAATGAATACAAGGCACTTCTTGGTGAAGAATTCATAAAAGCCAATGGTGGAATTGTCGATGCAACAAAAGAGGATTAAGTAATTTAATGCGTGACAATGATAGTCTAATTTTGGAGAATCTATATTATTTGGTTTTAGAGAATAATTCTGATTTTTTAACACTTTACAGAGGAGATTCTTCCGAAATAGGAACACATTCTTTGGACAAAGGTGACGTAAATGCATTATTCGGTCAGGGGATTTATCTGACATCAAATAAAAAAATTGCAGGAGATTATAAGCTAAAAGGTAGCAGTGATATCATTTTCAGGGGAAATGGTTTTAGAACCAAAAACGATGTAATTAACAAATATATAGAGGGAAAGGCTAGGTTTATTGATAAGGATGGTAAAGAGAGTTTTTATGAAATACCCATGCCTTATATGTCGGATGATCCAGAAAGATTGAAAAGATATGAATTTGCAAAACAAAAATGGGATGAAATAAAAAAAGAATGCGAAGTTCGGATAAATGTAGATGGTACATCTGCGATTTTTAAGAAGAAAGCTGGAAAAATATCGATTTACAGAGTACCGATGGAAATTATAAACAGAACATATGATGTCGAAGAAGAAATAGATCAAGTAGCGATAGATTCTCTCTGCGATTCATTGAGAAAAACAGAAGGGAATTGTACCGTTTTAAGAGATATAATATACAAAAACGAGGATGGTTTTTTACCAACATTTAGACATGTTTGGCTGGAGTTGAGGAGAAGGGATTTTTTCTCAGACAGTAGAAGTCAGATTGAATTTAGAAAAGCAATGAAATCAAACGGGGGGTATAAGGGCTTGGAATATGCTGGAGGAGTTACAATGGGTGGTGGTATAAAACACATGGCATTTGTTCTTTGGGATGAGCAGGGATTGGCAAAATTTAGAGAAATTTAAATCAAAAAACATAAATAATATTGTGAAATTTCTAAGCCTATTGGAAAAAGCAGTTAAATCCATAAACCTTCAAAAAGTCCGCATCAAGGTTGATCCTATGTGGTCTGAGAAGATTGGTATCATGAACTCACCTCATTATGAAGGATATATATTACAAGAGTGTGGTGGAACAGAATTCAAAGTCTTTATCATTAACACTCCTTCAGGAATTAACCCTATTCAAACTGTGTCTAAATCTCATTTGGAGCCTATGGATGTCGAGACTCCGCAAGAAGTTGAGAAAGTTTCAAAATTTAATGGCTCAAGATTATCACTCTTTAAGAAGCACCTTGTTGAAAAACTCAAAGAATTAGGAAAAGACGTTGAATCAGCTGATGTTCGACAAGCCATTTCTTCAACAGACATTGGATTCATTGAAACTTATCTCAAGCAAATGGGATTAAATGATGAGGATATTTTAAATTTATACAGAAAAACACTTCAAAAGTAATAAATAATTTCACTATGCCACTAAAAAAAGGAAAATCAAAAGAAACCATCTCTAAAAACATTAAAGGAGAGATGAAGAAATACGAAAAAACTGGTAAGATTGGAACATCCAAACCAAAAACCAAAAAGAAGGCTCAAAAGCAATCTGTCGCTATTGCTCTTTCCAAGGCACGTGAAAGCGGTGCAAAGATTCCTAAGAAAAAATCAGGAAAACCTGATTATTTGGATTTTGATAAAGACGGTAATAAAAAAGAACCCATGAAAAAAGCTCTAAAGGACAAAAAGAAAAAGTCCGTTGTTAAAGAATCTTTTGACAAATATATCAACCTTCTTGTGAAAGAATCTTTCGGTTTGATTAAAAAAAAAGTAGTCGCTGAAAAAGTAGAGGATTCGGAGAAAGGCAAAAAACCTTCAGTTGATACTGAACCTCAAAGTAATACCATAAACAAAAAAGAACGTATTAAAATTCAAAATGCATTGCATAAAAGCAATATTTTGGGTGGAAATACGAAAGTAGATAGCATCAGTAAGGGACTTTGGGAGGTAGGAAATGCATTGGAATCTTGTGGTTTCAATCTTCAAATGGTTACTGGTGATATGATTCTTGGTCCACAAGGAAAGATTCTTCTCCCATTCAGCCGCAAGGGAGAAAATCCGTTTGTAGATGGACCAGAAATTGAAAATTCCAGCATCAGCTTCACTTGGGAAAATCTTGAAAATCTTGAAAATGGAGTTCAAGTTAAAAAACGTTACGAAATCATAGCCTACTTGACTTAATAGTTTTTACTTATAAATCCTTTTGTATATGAAAAAGGATTTTAGAGCGGAACTTGAAAAACTAATTGCCAAACATGAAGATTCAATTTTGGCGAAATATGTAAACGACTGCTTGGTTCAGTATGATCAGAGTTATAATGAAGCTCAATTGGAGAATCCATTTGGAGTTGATCTGAACAAAATGCCAGAACCAATTAATCAAGCACCTCAACCTATTCCAGCAAATGTAGGAAACAAGGTTACAACTGGTTGGAGCAATCCTTTTGGTGGAACAAGTTGGGGATTATAATAGATTATCTAGAAAAACTACCTAAAACCTTGGCGTCTCTTTGTGATCTTTCGTATCTTTCCCTATCAGTTTCACCTTCGTATCGACCAGTTTGGTAATTGAACTTTCTAGGCTCTTCTTCGTCCATGTCTTGTGCTGGTTTTGCTTCTGGATAAGATGCGTATCCAGCAGCATCAGCATCACCGATGCCGTGTGCCATTTGCGCTTTGATAATTTCAATCAATTTATCTTTGGATGCTTGATCCAAAGAACAAGCTTTGATTTTATTGATCAATGAAAGAAACTCATTGCTCTCAGCTTGTTCAAGAAGAACTTGTTTGTATTCGTTAAAAATATCGTAATTGTCTTTTTTACCCATCATATGATTATATTTAGTATTTTGATTCACTAAATAATTTAAACATGAACAGATTTGATACTTTTTGTAATTTAATTTTGGAGGTATATGGTAAAAGAAACGATGTTCCATTGGATGGAAGAAGTGCTCCAGATCGATATAATAACCCAGGTGGTGCGTATCCAAAGCAAAGTTTTGAAAAATTTGGAATGGAAGGATATGGTGTAATAGGCGGTGGACACCCTATTGCAAAATATCCAGATTTAGCCAGCGGTATTGCCGCCAATATTGAACACCTTCGTTCAATGCCAATTGTTGGAAAAACGGTTGGAGAGGCTAGATACTATTGGGTTAATGGTTCATTTGGAGGAAGTAAATCGATTTCAGGAATGAATAGTGATCAAGTTATCACTGCTGAGATGCTCACAGATCCAAACTGGCTTTCACAGTGGATGAAAGGAACGGCTCAAGATGAAGGGTTTGGAAAATCAGGAAGACAGATCGATGATAATTCCTTTTCACAAGCAATTACCATGTTGCAAAACAAATCAAATTTCAGCCCATCCGCTCAATATGCATCCACAGGAACTTCAGAACAACCACCATCCGATGGAAATGCACAAGGAGAAACGTCTCAAACTGCTTCCACATTTGCATCTTTCACAAATCCACTTAAAACCGATTTCTCAAAAACTGCGGCATTAGGTGCATTGCAAAATGTATTAGGATTTACAAGATCTGCTATTGAAAAAACAACTGGAAAGAAAATGCCAGATATATATGGTAACACAGTAGCATCTACTAAAAATAATAAAACAGCGGTTTCGGATACCGATGCATTTTTAGGAAAGGGTAAATGGGCAACTACCGATAAAGATGAAAAAGAAGTTAAAGATTTTTTAGGTGAGGTTTAAAAATGAACAAGGACGTAAAAAATATTTTTAATGCGTATTCTTTAATATGTGAAGCTCAACAATCACTTGCAACTCTTGTTGGTGCAACAGGAGGTGGAGAAGGGGGGAATTGGGGAGGATCTTTACCCAAACTTCTTTCTATTCTCCCTATGGGTAACTGGAAAGCATCATCATTAAAAAGAGCAACTCAATCAACAAGATCTGGATTTATGTCAGATCATTACGAGGGAAATAAAATCGCATATGCTGCTGATTTTGGTTTGAATTCAACATTTGGTTCAAATTCTCAAGAAGCTACAAATTTCGCAATTAAAGTGGCTCAAAGAGTCGATCCAAGTGTTACCTCATGGGAACCATATATTGGAAATTCTTTCAAAAAACAAACTCCTGACGGTTTTAGGGTTCAAATCATATGGAAGTCAAATGTTGGTGGAAACCATTATGACCACGTTCATGTTGGTGTTAAAAGAGTTGCAGCAGGAGATATTAAATATCAAACACAACAAGATGCTGTGCAAAATACTGATACTGAGCAAAAAAAGACAGAAGAAGGTGAAAAAGAAGAAATCGGTGCAGTCGATTATATCAAATCTTTAGCTGCTCCACTTGCAACCGATTTTTCAAAAGAGACTGCATTGGGTGCATTGAAAAATGTTCTTGGAACGACAATGGGAGCAATCGAAAAAACAACTGGAAAAAAATTACCATTTTCGTATAAATAATAAAAACAATATGAGAGATAAAGATTCGCAATTAATTTTTGAAAATTATAGAAAAA
>CAZIJP010000020.1:4715-28182 GCA_964539615.1 uncultured bacterium | reverse complement strand
CAATGAAAGCATCACCGATTGCGCAAAACGGGAAGTGCTTGAAGAGACCGGCTTGACCGTTCATTCTATGAGACATCTCGGATTTTTGCATTTTCCTGATGATGGTCAGTCTCCGTTCAAAGGGGAATGGATCGATTTTGTATTCCTTTGTGAAGATTTCAGCGGCGAGATCATCAATGATTGTGCGGAAGGTTCCCTTTCGTGGATCGATGAGAACGTCCTGATGACTTTGCCGATGTGGCAAGGAGATCTTGTATTTACGCCGTTTGTTATTTCCGGAAAACGTTTTACGGCGCAATTTATCTATCACGGGAAAGAATTGTACCATTCATCAATTGCAGAAATGCCGTGAGCCTTTTTCATAGACATTATTTCTCTTTTTTGGTATCATCCACGCAAAGGAGAATATATGAACGAACAAAAAATAGCAAGGATCAATGAACTGTGGAAAAAGAAAAAATCGATCGGTCTTACCCCTGAAGAAGAAACCGAACAAGCGGCGCTTCGAAAGGAATATCTGGAATCGGTAAAAGCAAATATTAAAGCACAATTGGACAACATAGAAATAGTCGATGAAGAGACCGTGGAAAAATATAAAGCGGTACATAAGCACGACCATGTTCACGGTGATGATTGCCCGCATTGCAAAGCACAAAAAAACCACGGGAACAGCTGAATCATATGCAGATGCTTCGTGATGCATTTTTACAGAATATCCTTGAAGTATATTTCGGGATGGATATTAAAAAGATAGAACCGTCCGTGATCTCAAAGACAGATGCTTATGTGGAAAAACATATTACTGTGCGGTTTAAAAACGGTGAGCGAGATACCGTACGTTCAAAACAATATGACAGCATACCGTTTGAATGGTCGTACTACCGTGTGCAGGATAGCGAACCGTCTTTTCTTCCCAAATTTTTATTCGGGATGCGCATGCACAGTGGTGATTATGTGTATTTTCTGGATGACGCGGCGATGCCCGAGGCTACACGCGAGTTGCCAGATTTCGCTCTGTATACCGCAGTGCAACAGCAGATCACAATGTTGTTTCGTTCTTATTTTGTTAAAAACAACGCATCATTTGAAAAAAAACGTCTAGAGATGGCCGATTTTTATCGTCCGTTTGGCATTGCGCCGGAAAAGGAACCGATCAATTCGGATAAGCTTGAGTTAAGCGCTGATTATTCGCCGGATTCCTTTGTCATGATCGATAAATCACTTCGCTGCATGGATATCAACCGTCTGGATGTGCATTATCCCGGATACGGGTGGTTGTGCCTCACAAAAGGTGCGGAAGAAGTGATCGGCAGTGACGCGTTGTTTGCATCCGATACTGCATCTTTTGCTGCGCGATGCGAATATGTTTTCGATAAACGTTCTGTTATGAGCGATAAATCACTGAAAGACGCCTTAAAAGCGTTGACCCATGATTAAGACGACCATCAGCGCCTCATTTACAAACCCGTTGATCGCCACAATGTTTTCTATCGCACGTGAAACCGGCCTTGAACTGTATATTGTCGGCGGAACAGTGCGGGACATTCTTCTCGGTTTAAATTGGCATGCCGATATCGATATGATCTATATCGGTGATGCCGAAATGTTCCGAAAACGGATATATGAACATGTGCCGTTCAAATCGGTCGCATTTACGAATAAAGGTTTTTTAACGGAACGACTGTGTTTTCGTAATTTTACCGTCGACCTTCAACCGGTTGCGAACGGCTCGCTTGACTATGATGTCGCAAAACGGGATTTTACCGTCAATGCCTTGGTCATGGAGCATAAAACAGGAAATGAATTTTTTATATATGATCATGTGAACGGTCTTAACGACATACAGAATAAGCGTCTTCGGTGCGTATCCGATACAAGTTTCAAGGACGATCCGTTGCGCGTGCTTCGGCTTTTCCGTATGGCGCTGATGTGCGGATTTGCCTATACCAAGGATGAATTGGGAGCAGCCCGTGATTTTGTGGATTGTCTTAGCAGTGTTGCTCATGAACGTATCAGATATGAATTGGAAAAAATTGCCGAAAAATTGACATCTGGTACCATCAATGATATGAATGCTATCGGGCTCGATCGTGTTGTGTTTGGTTTTTCTACAAATCGGTTCGATGAAGATTATTTCAATTCTCCGGTATTGACGCTGTTTCACCTATTTTACCGGCATGGCGCAGATAATAATTTGAGCGATTGGGGAAGATATTATACGTTCAGCTCGAGAGATATCGTTTTGTGGAAAGCAATGAGCGATTGTGTGAGGTTTGATTCAGACGGCTCAGAGACGGAATTTTATCAAAGGTTCAGGAAAGTACCGCTTGACCATTTAAAGCTCATGCTAGCCTATGTTCTTCGTGAAAAAAAGGATCGGCAGATACAATGGCTGACGAAATTGATCGCTGCCTATAAACCGATCGCAGACGGAACAGTGGTCTCGCAAAAATTTTCGGTGACAGGAAAAGAATTAGGGCTCATAATCGAAAAACTGCATTGTTTGCAGATCACCGAATCGATAACCGATCCTGCAGCTTTATATGAGCGGCTCCATGATACGCTTGATTTTTCCTGAGCGCTTGCTATACTTACCGAAGAATTAAGGAGGACCCATATGAGCATTTCACCGTTTATAATCGCAAAGAATGCAGATAAAGAACTTGGCTTTTTACCGTCGATGGCCAATCGTCACGGCCTAATAGCCGGCGCGACCGGTACCGGAAAGACGATTTCGTTACAAGTTTTAGCGGAACAGTTCAGTTCTATCGGAGTACCGGTGTTTATGGCGGATGTAAAAGGAGATCTTTCGGGATTAAGCACTTCGGGCAGTATGTCGCCTAAATTGCAGGATCGATTGACCGCTTTGCGAATAACAGATCATGTATTTAAAGGATTTCCCGTGATGTTTTGGGATGTGTTCGGCAAGAACGGACACCCCGTACGTGCCACCGTGTCGGATATGGGGCCGCTGTTGTTCTCCCGTCTTCTTGATCTCAATGAGACGCAAAGCGGCGTATTGAACATTGTGTTCAAGATCGCTGATGATAACGGATTATTGTTATTAAACAGCAAAGATCTTCGGGCGTTGTGTGATTTTGTCGGCAAAAACGCATCGCAATTTACTACCGAATACGGTAATGTCTCCACGGCCAGCATCGGTGCTATTCAACGCGGGTTACTTACTATTGAAGAACAGGGCGGCGATATGTTTTTCGGCGAACCAATGCTCAATATCCATGATATGATCCAGACCGAAGGCACCAACGGTATTATCAATATTTTTGATGCAACAAAACTTCTTAATTCGCCCCGTTTATATGCAACGTTTTTGCTGTGGCTTTTGGCTGAACTGTTTGAGCAAATGCCTGAAGCAGGCGACCTCGAAAAACCGAAATTTGTGTTCTTCTTTGATGAAGCGCATTTGCTCTTTAATGAAGCGCCGAAAGTATTACTTGATAAGATCGAACAAATGGTTCGCCTTATCCGTTCAAAAGGCGTCGGCGTCTACTTTATAACACAGAATCCCCTTGATGTGCCGGATACCGTTTTAGGCCAACTTGGCAACCGTATTCAGCATGCATTGCGCGCATTTACGCCACGTGACCAAAAGGCTGTTAAGACTGCGGCTGAGACCTTCCGGCAAAATCCTAAGCTCAATGTGGAACAGGCGATCACCGAACTCGGCGTCGGCGAAGCATTGGTCTCTTTTTTGGATGACCAAGGTCGCCCCGGTATCGTAGAACGTGCGTTCGTTCTTCCGCCACACAGCAAGATTGGGCCGATCACCGATGAAGAGCGGCAAGTAGTTATTAAAAAATCTCCGGTATACGGCGCTTACGAAAAAACGATAGACCGCGAATCGGCGTATGAGATATTATCAAAACGTGTCGATAAGGAAGTACAGCAACAGAATACACAGCAGCAATATCAAGAACAAAATTACAGCGGCAACAAAGGCCGCAAAAAGAATACGATACTGGAACAAATGGTTCGCAGCGCAAGCTCCTCGGTTGGCCGTCAGGTCGGCAGAGAGCTTATCAGAGGATTGCTCGGATCGTTGTTCCGCTAAGCGAAAGGACAACATGAACAAGTCTCCAAAAGAAAAACATTTAGAAGACCTCATACTGTCGCATTTATCGGGGAAAGCCCGAGATGCGGCAGCAATGATCTTTGATGACGAAGAAATCACGGCTCTCCAGGAATATGCAAACAAAGTATCGATCGTCAGGCTCGGCTTTAACGATCACGGTCCTGTTCATATGAAAAAAGCGGCTCAGAATGCCATGATACTGTTTGATCTCTTAGTTGATGCCGGCGTGAAATTCAATCTTGAACAGGAAGAGGTCGGCACACAGGAAGACAGCCGCATTGCCGTGCTGATCGCAACACTATTGCACGATATCGGTATGAGCGTTGGCCGTGAAAATCATGAAATGATCAGTATCATGCTCGGCATGCCTATCATAGCGCGATTATTGAATTGTCTCTATCCGGAAGATCTGCGCAAGCAGGTGACTATGCGCTCATTGATCGTTGAAGGAATTGTGGGGCATATGGCAACACAACGCATTCACTCCCTTGAGGCAGGGTTGGTGCTTATCGGTGACGGTTGTGATATGGAAAAAGGCAGGGCACGTATTACAACCCAATTATCTACTGAACCAAAGATCGGTGATATGCATCGTTATTCGGCAAGCGCCATACAAAAATTATCTATTACCAAGGGTGAAAAGAAACCGATACGTATCACGGTTGAGATGAGCCAATCGGTCGGATTTTTCCAAATTGAAGCAGTGCTGTATCCGAAAATATTTTCAAGTCCGATAAAACCCTATATCGAATTGCATGCAGGAGTTACGGGTGAAAATATGATGTGTTACCTATAAGGGCGTGAAACACGCACGTATCCCTTTTATTGATCTTCAGAAAGATACTTTTTTAAATAATCGATGATCTCGGCGATCGCATTTTTGGTTTTTTCAAATAAATTTCGAATATCTTCCTGTTTGCAATCCGAGCCGCAATGCTCGATCGTGAATGCATTGGTGTACGCCGGGCCTTTAGTAAAAAATGCTAATGAGCCTTTAAGCTTATGTGCCTTTTTTTTCATTTCTTCAAGATCGCCGGAATCGATTGCTTCTTTTAATTCGGTTACATGTGCAGGGATATTCAGAATAAAAGACTGAACGGTGGCATTGATTATAGCTTTATTATCACCGACCGAATTTTTCAGGATTGACCAATCGACAGGAGTATCAGACGAATGGTTTTCCGGTTCCGGGGTTGTCATAAGCGGCTCCTTCCGGTTGTGTTCAAAACGGCTTAACAGAACAAATAATTCTTCGGGTTTAACGGGTTTCGATAGAAAGTGGTCCATACCGGCTTTGATGCATTTTTCATCATCGCCTTTCATGGTATGTGCGGTTAGCGCTACGATCGGAACATGTTTCCCGGTTGTTTTTTCAATTTCACGAATATGTTTCGTAGCTTCGAATCCATCCATGATCGGCATCTGAACATCCATTAAAATAAGATCAAAATCATGTTTTTCGTATGCAAGCAATACTTCAGAACCGTTTGATGCGGCTTTTGTCTTGTGGCCAGCATTGGTCAAGAGATGAATTATGAATTGGCGGTTGATCTCATTATCTTCAGCGATAAGAATAGTTAATATTTTATGATTTTCGTGAGTGATGTCGCGGGTGATCAGCTTGTTTATTGAGAGTGATTTTGATAATCCTAAGACGGTTAATATAATATCCAGCAAATCTTTGGCAATGATCGGTTTGATCAGATATCCGTCGATCCCCGCTTTTAGGCAGCGCTGCGCATCGCCGTTCACTCCTGCAGAAGTAAGAAGTATCATCGGGATGCTGGGGGAAGTCTTTTTTATATGATGTGCCAGGGTCAACCCGTCCATATCCGGCATATGAGAATCCAGAAAGATCAATGCGAAGGGATTTTTACTGTTATTTGATTTAACGATTTCAAGGGCTGACTTGCCATTATCTACGGCCAGAGGATTCATTTTCCATTTTTTCAATAGGTCGGTTAAAAAAAGCCGATTTGTATGATTATCATCAACCACCAAAACAGAAAGGCCATGCAGTGTTTTCGGTTCTACAACGGCAAAATTATTCACAATATCGGTATTGACAGCAATATCGATGGAAAAGGTAAATGTAGTGCCCGGAGCTGTTTGAGATGAAGAGATCTTTGATGGGCTTTTTACGCTGATCTGCCCTTTCATAAGGCCGACAAGTTTTGAGCAAATTGCTAAGCCAAGCCCTGTTCCGCCGTATCTGCGTGTCGTGCTTGAATCGGCTTGGGTGAATTTGTCAAAAATAATACCGAGTTTTTCTTGCGGTATCCCTATGCCGGTATCGGAAACCGAAATAGATAAGGATAATGTATTTTTTGATCTTTTTGCCAGGGTGACCTCCGTAACGACTTCTCCGTTCTCAGTAAATTTAATGGCATTGCCGATAAGATTGATAAGTATTTGACGTATCCTTCCGGGGTCTCCAATAACAGTATCGGGCACATCCGGCGCGATATAATAGGCAAGTTCAATTCCTTTCGGCCCGCTTTTGAATGATAAATGCCGCATGCTTTCACCGACCAGATTCCGCAATGAGAAGGGAATTGCCTCAAGTTCGAATTTCCCTGCTTCGATCTTTGAAAAGTCGAGAATATCATTGATTATGGAAAGCAAAGATTCAGCCGATTCCATGGTCATGTGAAGGTATTCCCGCTGTTGTTTTGTCAAATGGGTGTTCAATGCTAATTCGGTCATTCCCATGATACCATTCATCGGTGTGCGGATCTCATGGCTCATATTTGCTAAAAATTCACTTTTGGCATTATTTGCTTCTTCAGCACGGTGTTTTTCTGCTTCAAGCTCATGAGTTTTTTCAATGAGCAATTGATGGTTCATTATGGTTTCCATATAACTGTAATGGATGGTTTTTGCGATAAAACTTTGCATGATATAAAAAATAAAAACAGTTGAAGCTACGGTAAAGTTCGCATATTCCCGAATAGAAAAATTTACCGCAATCGTTGGAATGGTCATTGCCGATAGGAAAATAAAAGAGAGCCATCTGTCCGAGCTTAACGAAGAGGCGGCGCCGGAACAAAGTCCCCCGGTAAATAAAAGAAACAAAAGCGGTACCAGAGAGACCGGATAAAGGATAAATGTGCCGGCACAGAACAAGCCCCACAATGAGCCTTGCAGAACAACCGTAACCAAAAAAACAGTATGCCATCGATGGAGGTCTTTATTGACCAATTTCGGGAAATGAAATGCCCAAATGAATCTGAACGCGACTAATGCGGTCAGCATAATCGCAAACGTATAAAAATATTCAGGATGATCGGATGCCAGGGGGGTGATTGATCCCAATGCAAAAAGAAATATGGGGTAGGTCCAAATAGAATATTTAGATCGATTTGCCAGAAACGCACAGGAAGTTTTCTTGACATTATTTTGCAATGATTCGGGCGCGCTGTGCAATAATTCATTTCTCAGTATGGATAGAAAAAATCGTTTTACTGTTTTTCCCATGGTTAAAGCATACTATGAACTGCCTATACAGTCAAGAGTGTCTTTTCGATGGCGGTTGCTGGCGGGAACGAAACCTTAATTTTTTTTAGTGTCATCAGATTTGAAATTGATCATTGATTGACCGTCAAGATAGGTTCTGAATGAAATTTTTTCCAACTTTTCAACATCACGCATGATTTTCAGCACGTCATTTATTTCTTGAAGAGCGTCGGTTATTGTGTCGAAATGTTTTTGAATCTCCGGTGTTTTTTCGATCTTTTTTTCCAATAGATTCAAGCTCCCCATTATTTTCATCAATGGCTGATTGATCTCATGGTTTGCGGTGATCCCCAGGGCTAAGGCGGTGTTTTTTTGTTCAGCCTCGCGGTATTTTTGTTCGGTGTTTTTTCTATCAGTGATGTCTCTGCATGAAGCAAAAATAACGGCTTTCCCGTGCATTGTCATTGCTGAAAGAGACACATCAACCCAAAAATCATTTCCGTTGATCGTACGATGGACCCATTCAAATGATTTTCTTCCGATTTTGAATGTTTCCGCTACGTTCTTCTCTGCAGCAGTTGCAGAAAGATTACCATCAGGCTGATATTCAGGGGAGAAATCAGCTATCGTTTTTCCGATGATATTTGTGCGTTCGCACTCAAATAAAGCAATCGCAGACCGATTGCAGTCGATCAGAATATTATCGCAAAGAATAAAGTAAGAATCGGGAGAATCATCAAACAGAATACGGTGTTTTTTTTCACTTTCCTGTAAAGCTTCTTCAGCCTGTTTGCGTTCAATGTAACTGCTTAATTGATTAGCGATCAATGAGAGAAGATTTACGCTATGATGGTCAAATGCATAGGGATTAATATAATCCTGAACAACGATAACGCCGGTTATTGTATCTTTTATACTGAACGGGACTCCCAGCCAACTTTCCGGCAGTGTTCCGATTGCATTGAGTGCACCTGCTTCGATAAGCTTGAGCATGGTGTTTTTGTTAAGTATTACTGCCTTATTTTGTTTCAGGACATAGCCGGTAAATGATTTTTCTGCAGGCCATACGGGAATTGAATCTTTTTCATCGCGCTCAAATGGACTTGAGAATCGATCGTTTTCTTTATCATAAAAAGCAATGAAAAAATTGGTTGTATCGATCAAATTGCTTAAGTTATTTCGCACTGTTTCATATAATTCGGTGAGTTCTTGCGTGGCGACCACGGCTTGGGCTATTGAATATTGAATGTTTTTTATGAGCTCATCACGTTTACGTTCAGTGATATCGGTCGCGGTTGTTAAATTTAAAAGAACCCTTCCGTTTTCATCCTTGATCGGATTGGCTTTTGCCAAAAAGTAGAGCTTTTTTTCAGGCAAAGGTACAGTTACCTCTATCGACTGAATTTGACCGGTTTCAAAAACTCGTTCATTTGCCGCTTGGCGGAAGTCGGCTTCTTCCTTCGGATAGACATCCCAAAATGTTTTGCCGATAAAGTATTCTGGGGATTGATTGAATGTCGCTGCAAAAACACGATTTGTAAACTGATATGCGCCTTTTTCATTGACGCAGAACACAACATCGCTGGTATTCTCGATGAGGAGCCTGTATTTTAGTTCGCTTTCCCGTAACGCTTCTTCCGCTTCTTTCCGTTCGGTGATATCCTCCGTGAGGATGACCACCTGATCGACATTGCCGTCTGCGTCCGGCAGTGAATAAAAATGTTGCGATATCCATTTTGCCATATTTGGTTTTTTTCGTGATGTGGCCATTTCAGCAATAAAAAAAGATCCGCCCTTCTCATAGATCCGTTTGATATCGTTATGGAACGGTTTAAGATAATCATCCCGTTCATTAAATTGTATTTTTTCGCGTTCCTGTGTAGTATCTTGCAGGATCGCCTCATCGGTAATGGCCCATATTTTTTTCCATGCCGAATTGTGTCGCAATAATTTTCCGGTTTTGCTGCGAACGGAAATGCCTATGGGTGAATTATCTATTATGGCGTCTTTGAGAGCAACTGATTTTTCCAATGCTTTTTCGGCATTCTTTCGTTCTTTTAATTCGGTTTGAATTTGTTCAAAAAGTTGCGCGTTTTGCCCCGCAGAAGAAATATGCAACGCTAACGATTCCAATAAACGAAGCTGATGCTCATTGTAGGCATTAAGCCGAAAACTCATTACTTGAATAACTCCGATGACTTTTCCGCCGAATTTCAACGGCACAATCATGGCCGAGCGGACGATATCGTCGTCTTCGGGTTTGTCGATAGTGATCTCATTGGTGGTGTCATCAACAAAATACCTGGTTGTCGCAGTTTTTACCTGTGCCTGATAATCATTGATCAGGAGCGATTTCCCCGTACGAATGACGATGCTTTGTGTTCCCTTGCCTTCCTCTTCAAGGGGGATCGGAGGAAAAGAACGTACATCAAGCCATTTATTACCCATCCAATATGCACGGCATAGGATCATTTGTGCGGGTTGATCAAAATGAGAAATTGCAAAACCGTCATTCGGCGCTATTATTGACATGAACTCACAGGCGGTTTTATATACATCATCTAGACTGAGAGAACTATTGAGCTTTTGACTGGCCTCATAGAGCACATTTATTTGTTTGTTTTGGTTATTGTCTGGGGATTCCCCGGATCTCATCAGTACCTCCCGTTATTTTCTTCAACCACACAGGTGAAGGTAAGGGTAGTTATGTACATCTTACAAAACCCAGATATACACCTTCATCATGTAATGTACCTACTATATAGAATTTGTCAAGGCAAGAAAACAAGTTCCTCCGATAGTCACTCCATCCCTGTATGAGAAATAACATACAAGTATGGAATTATAATAGTTATCTTGCTGGGTAAGCGGTTTTTACGGATAAATAAACCATTAGTTTATTGAAATTCGTTTATAAAGGGGGTATGTTAATGGTAACGTAGTTTAAATAAAGGTCAAAGCAGGGTTTGTTGTGGTGGCATTCTGCTTGGTCAGAAGAGAAATAGCAGATGATGTATACGTATGTTCTATACGGAGGTGTTTGTGGGCAATAAAATTTATTCGGAAGTTGACGGAAGAATTGACGGAATCAAAGTATCAACAGGTGATTATTTTTCCAGTAAAATCGGAGTAATTCGCTTCGTGCCGCCAGGAATGTTTCAACGTGATGATGCCATCACCAATATAAGCAAAGTTTCAGCATTTCATATGAGCGAAAAAACGATCACGCATGAACAGTACTGTGATATAGCTGGAGTCACACAACAAAATGCTTCAGTCGGTAACCCTGTTCTAAACGTGAGCTGGTATGATGCGCTAGTGTTTTGTAATTTACTCAGCATTGAAGAAGGATTTGAACCGGTTTTTTCAATTAACGGGAAAACTGACCCTTCTCATTGGGGGATCGTGCCGAACGGACCTGATGGATCATGGGATTCTGTGGCCGTTGATTGGTCAGCGGATGGATATCGTCTCCCTACAGAGATGGAATGGATGTGGGCGGCGATGGGCGCTGATGAGGGATATATCGGCGTAACCAATGCCGAAGGATTCAGCAAGTCTTTTGCCGGCAGTAACGGATTGAATAATATCGATGATCATGCGTGGTATTCGGGTAATTCCTTTCTGCAAGTTCACCCCGTAGGATTAAAACTTCCGAATGAACTCGGGTTGTTTGATTTAAGCGGTAACGTGTGGGAATGGTGCTGGGATTGGAAAGACGAATTCCCGGTTAATGTGCTCAGCAATTATACGGGTGCAGTATTGGGAATGTATCGTGTTCTGCGAGGCGGCGGCTGGGATAGCAGCAGGCTAACTGCTTCAGTGGGTTACAGGCGGTGTTATGAACCGTATTATAAGTTCAGCAACATTGGATTCAGGGTTGTACGTCAATAAAATGTTTTTGTCGTTTCCCCATGCACGAGTAACTACTCAGTAAAAACAAGTTCTCCACAAGAATTCCATATTGTGCACATATACTGTCTTAAACGGAGGTATATATGAGAAAAAACTTATTGTTCGTTGTTACATTCCTGTTCTTAGTATCAAGCATTTTTGCACAGGGTCCACAGGATGGCAACTCAAATCGTGGTCCGGGGCAACAAAACGGTCGTTTTGATAATGAACAAAGCATGAAGAGTAGCCTTACCGATGCCCAGAATCAAGCTATCGCCTCAATGCAAACGCAAATCGAGACATTGAAAAAATCTCAGGAATTGATCGTAATATCGGCAACACCAAATTGGGAAACGTTTATCTCACAGGAAAAACAGATCGATACACTGCAGCTGAAGATAAAAGAGATTGTTACGCTTGCCCGAGTGGAAAAAATGAAAACAATGAGCGTGGAAGAGCGGACCAAGATGATGGAAAAACGACAACTGAACGGTAATCAGAACCAAAAACACCACAAGAATAATTTTTCGAACGGAAATTGATCCGATAATTAAGAATGCTGAGTGAAGAGTTAGGATCCGCGTAAGATTTTCTATAAGTATGTAGTGCATTCAAAATACCGGCTTACTAAAATAAGTCGGTATTTTTTTAGATGTTATGTTTTAAACCACTTGAGATACTACTGTAACGGCCGGAATTAATTACAACAGAAAATGAATGTTTTCTATGATCGCCGGAGTGACATCGTAGATCTGATGGATCTTTTTGAGATATTTTTCGCCTTTGCCGACAACGATGAACGGCACCTTGTTCTCGGTATGTGTTCCGACTGAGAGATCTTCGATATTGCCGTGGTCAGATGTCAGGATGCAGGTCGTTTTATTCGGATCAACTGACTTAAAGACTGTTCGTACAAAGCGTTCCAGGTCGCCAAGCACCTCAAGGGCGCGGTCCATGTCCTGTTTGTGGCCGGCATCATCGGTCTGGAAATATTCAAACAATACAAGGTCATGATCATGCGTAAGGGAAACCAATGCCTGTGCAGCTTTTTCAGGAGATACCACATCGACCTTTTTAAAATCGGGTCCTGCCGCTATTTCTTTGATCTCCGGGAAAAAGCGCTCGTATCGGTCCATGAATGTGCCTTCCACAAGCATCTGATTGGTAATGTCTTGAAATACCGCTTTACCTTTATTGAGATCGGCTATTGTGCGTACTTTGCCGATACTAGTCAGGGTCATATATGTTGTTACCGAAACATATTGTTTGGTAAGGAGTGTTTCCGGATCATTAACAAGGAACGCATTGGCAAACGTAGGCGAGTAGCCGAAGTTAACGCATTTTTTAAAAAGAGAATCATCTTTCAGCATGTTTTTCAGGCTTGTACCCGGGAAACCTTCTTTATGACTGCCGAATAACTTTGATGCATTGAACCCGGTAAAAAGAGCGGTCTGTCCTGTGGCGCTTTGCGGCAAACCGGGTACGCCCATACGGGGGTCCATGTATTGCGCATGGCTTTCAAACAACGATTCGAAATATGGAAAATTTCCCATATATAACGGATTGTATGTGTCGCGTTTGCCTATGCCAATGCCATCAACGAAAATGAAGATTATCATGGTTTGCTCCGTTGAATGATGACCAGATAAAATCCCCATCGAGAAAAATCAAGTGTAGGCAACGGTAAATAGTGTTGCATCTGACTGTCTTTCATGTAAATGAGATCACTATAACGAGGGTCTATGATAAACAGCCCGGCGTCATCATAACCGGTGATCACGCTGAAATGACCGAAAAAATCGTTCTCGATCTCTTTTTTAGGGTACCAACCGAACAATACCGGTTGTTGTGCATCAATTGCTTTACGGACTATTGCAAGAAGCCGCGTTACGGTTGACTGCGGCATGGTGTTGCGGTCAGATAGGGGGTAGTCGTTTTCGACAGTAAGAGCGTAACCTGCAGTTTTAAGTTTAGATACGATCTCGGTGCTGTATGCTCCGCGCCCGTTCGCCGGTAGTTTGAAAATTCGCGTATGTACATCATCTTGCGATATCGGTGTGCCGTAATACGTGAGGATCATCGCTACCGAAGCCTCTCCGCAAAAGTCGGTCTTTTGAATGATCGGATTAACGGGAAGTAAGACAACGGCTGCTTCTGCCGGAAGATTGAGCATCAACAAAAATAACAGAAATAAGAACGATCTCATAGCTGTATTATTACAACCGTTTGCGAGACATTGCAAGAGAAATAATGAGAAAAAGCTGTTTAACCGTTGTTAATACGATATGATAAATGGCAGCGGTTGTGTTATCGTTTCAGGTCTTAATGGTACGTGTCAGTTTTTTTAGTATTTCACAAAATTTCAATAATCAAGAATTATACTGTCGTCAATGTAAGTGGTGCTATGGCGGGAATCGTCGGATCGAAGATCATAAACTTGGCTGTGAGTATAGGAATTGGGGTAATAGTTGTGTTCGCGGTTGTAACGGATGAAACGATTTGTGCGAAAAATGATCAAAGCCAAGGTAGTTTTCTATTCAACAACCATCGAGGGAGAAATAACAAAAATGATAAGTAAAAACGTGATAAAAAAATGATAACGCTGCATTCATCAATGGCGAAATATACATTTGTATTCATACAACAGTTGGTCGACGGTACCGACAACGGCAGATGAGAATGAATTGAAGTTACGACACTGTACGAATGGGGCGGTTATGAAAACGATGGTAATAAGACACTTTCTTCGCGCAGACCTGGATGGGAAAAGCCCATCCAGGCATTGCTTGTTGAAAAAAAGATTTCGTCAGTTTTTCAGGAGCATGACCATTTTTTTGCTAAACATGAATTGGACGGAATCGTGTATCAACTTGTCTCGCAGCGTGCGCAAACGCAATTACGCACTACTTATGCTGAAGAATATGGTTATAGCAGTGGTAATTTTGTTGCCGGTTCAGGGCAACTTCGCATGACCGTAAGTTCACAAAAGGCTATGGTCGAATTTATCAGAACAGAAGATCGAAAGGTACTGTATTCGTATAGTATTCGCTGAAGATGGTCATTGTGCTAAAATGGCATCCATGACACTAAAATACGATATGATACAACATGTTGTGTTTCTCGTTAAAAAATTGTGAATAAGTATATGAAATAAGCGTAATAAATCGGCAATGGTCACTTTTTGCTTGACTTCTGCCGTTATTTATTGTAGTTTCGGCACGTAGCTACGAGCAAAGGAGGGAGAGCGTATGAAACCTACATTTCACCCAAGCAATCTCAAACGGAAACGCGACCATGGTTTTCGTAAAAGAATGTCCACTAAACAAGGACGTGATGTTCTGAAAAGAAGAAGAGCAAGAGGCAGAAAACGCCTTGTCGTCTGACGTTATGCATCAATTCTCATTTCGGCGGGCGGATCGAATAAAAAAAAAATTGAATTTGATTCCGTCTTCGCCGAAGGTGTTAAAATCAAAACGCGTCATTTTCTTTTTTATTTTCTTCGGTCTGACCATGCCCGTTTGGGCGTTGTCGTCAGCCGTAAATTAGGCATAGCTGTCGTGAGAAACCGCGCAAAACGGATAGTCCGTGAATTATACCGTTGTAACCGGCAGCTGTTGACACATAAGGGATGCATGATCGTTATTCCCTCACAAAAAACCAATTGGGAAACGGTATCGCTTACCGAAGTTCGCGAAAGCTGGCTTAAGGCGGCCACCGCTATCAATAACGTATGATCAAAAAACTATTTTTGGGGCTTATACGTATGTATCAATTATTTATTTCTCCGTATTTGCCTAAACAATGTATCTATTATCCGACTTGCTCCGATTATACGTATCAAGCGATCGTGAAATACGGCCCGTTCAAAGGTGTATTTCTCGGTATGAAGCGAATATTCCGCTGTACGCCATGGCACCGCGGCGGTTATGATCCGTTACTCTGACAAAAGCAAAACAGGAGGTTTTCATGGAAAAGCGTACAATATTGTTTTTATTTATTTCAATGGTCATTCTTGTTGCTTTTCAAGTATTTTACTTTTCTCCGATGCAAAAAAGAAATGCCGAGTTGAACAAACGAGAGATCGTTAAAACAACCGAGACAAAAGAAACAACGACCCCGACAGAAGTCAAAGATACCACAGTAACAACAGAAACAAAGAATACACTTGTTCCAAAAAAGGTTACCAAGACCTCCGAATCGGTTTTGGAGGATTTCATGACCCTTGCTTCTCAGCCAACTGCCGTTGCTGCAGAAACAAAAATATTTGAAAACGTCGTTTATTCGTGTACGGTTCAAAATATCGGCGGCACAATAGCAAAACTTACCATAAAAAAATATGATTTTTCATTGCCGGCAGACAATTCATTTATTTTACGCTTCACTGCGCCGGATAATACTGTTTATACAGATGCCACTATTCCTTATGCAGTGACGATCAGAAATGACGGATTTGATTGTGTGTATGAAACAAAGACCTTTACCATCAAGAAGTCATTCACCTTTGGTCAAGGAACTGAAAAAGATTATTTTATCACCTTATCCGTTGATTCCCCTATACCGTTTGACTCAGTTGCGGTAAACAAACGAATGATGTCGGATAAAAACGAATTTCAAAATAATCTTCCCGTTCAGTTTGATAAAAAATACCGTCAGATTAAAGTAAAAAAAGATAAACCTGTCAATGGTGATTATGATTATTGGACCGGATTTGAATCTAAATATTTCCTATTCCTTGCGATGCGGCCGGACAGCAGCGTTAAAGCAGAATATTTTATGATCCCGAAAAAAGAAGGCTCTGCCGATACCGATACGTTTGGCGGTGTATTCTATTTTGAAGGTAAATCATTGGATTTTTTCTACGGGCCGAAAGAACTGAAACTTCTTAAAAAAGTTGATCCGCGGTTGGATAAATCCGTTAATCTCAGTTATTCGTTATTACGCCCGATATCATTGTTAATGTTATCAGGTATGCAGGAATTATATAAGCTTGTAAAAAACTATGGTATCGCGATCATTATTTTAACGTTATTGATACGGCTTTTGTTTTGGCCGCTTACGCATAAAAGTTCCGTCTCAATGGCGAAAATGCAAAAACTTCAGCCGGAGATACAGAAACTGCAAAAACAATATAAAGATAAACCGCAAGAATTGAATACCAAACTTATGCAGTTGTATCAGAAGCACAAAGTCAATCCGATGGGTGGTTGTCTGCCTATTTTACTGCAGCTTCCGGTACTGTTTGCACTGTACAGCGTTTTTAACAGCGCGATCGAATTACGCGGCGCACCGTTCGGATTATGGATAAAAGACCTTTCGCAGGCAGATACCTTGTTCTCTCTGGGTTTTAATCTTCCGTTCCTCGGATCGAACGTCAATATTCTTCCGCTTCTTATGATGGCCACTATGATCTGGCAGATGAAGCTTAATTCTGCTCAGAGCGCATCGATGCAGGGCTTTAATAAATTTCTCATGACCTATTTTATGCCTGTTTTCATGTTGATTCTGTTTTACTCATTACCGTCAGGACTCACGCTGTATTTCCTGTTCAGTAACCTGCTTGGTATCCTTCAGCAGATGTATACCAACAAGCACTTGAAAAAAGGAGCGTAAGCATATGGGTTTGCTCTCCAGATTATTCGGTACCGATCAGGATTCGAAAGTAAAAAAGATCATTAAAGATATTTTTAAAAATATCGGTTATGCAGATATTATCATGGGTGATTTTGACGAATACAACGGTAAGCGCCGATTGAATATCAGTTACAGCGGTCAAAACGCCAATGTTCTTGTCGGCAAGAACGGTAAGAACATCATGGCATTGGAATTTCTGACCAACATCATCATCAAGAACCGCACCAGCGAAGACCCGAATTTACTGCTCGATGTCAACGATTACCGTAAAAATAAAGATATCTTTCTCAAAGAGATCGCCTTAAAAGCCGGCGAAGAAGTATTGAAAACGAAAAAAGATGTCGTATTGAAACCTCTCAATCCTTATGAGCGAAAAATAATTCATGTCACCCTGAAAAAGATAAAAAAGATCCAGACCAAAAGCCTCGGCAGGGGTGATCTGAAAAAAATCGTGGTATCCTATTGCGATACCGAAGTGCGATGAATGTTCTTGATACCATTTGTGCACCGATAACGGTGCGCGGCGAATCGTCGGTTGCGCTCATCCGCATTTCCGGTCATTCGGCATTGTCTGCTGCGCAGGCGGTGTTCTCATCAAAAAAACCTCTTTCAGATTATCCCGGGTACAGTATTGTGCCCGGGTATCTAATTGATCCCGAGGGACGGCGGCTTGATCGTTGCATGGCCTTTGTTTTTCGTGCACCGCATTCATTTACAGGCGAGGATACCATTGAGCTTTCATATCATGGAAGCAGTGTGATCACCGATACCGTCAGCGATTTGTTGTTGCATAACGGCATCCGCGGCGCATTGCCCGGTGAATTTACTCGTCGTGCTTTTATGAACGGTAAAATGACACTAACTGAGGCAGAAGCAGTGATCGATATCATTGAAGCCCGGTCGTCTGTGGTGTTGGATCTTGCCGAACACAACAATTCCGGCGATCTTGATAAAAAACTTACCGAATATTCACAAAAATTGCTTGAGATATTTTCACAGTTGAACTTGGCAATCGATTTTGATGAAGAAGGTCTGGGGCATACCGATTGGGAGGATATTAAAAAAAAGCTTAACGATATAGCCTCTGTGTTATATGCCGATCTGGATGACAGTAACCGCGCGTTACGCGAAAAACGAGGGGTCAGCGTCGTCATCACCGGAGCGCCGAATGTCGGAAAGTCTACCCTGATGAACGCACTGCTTGGTAAGGAACGCGTTCTGGTATCGGATATTCCCGGCACGACCCGTGATTATATTGGCGATGAACTTGTTCTCAACGGTCATCTTGTCAGGTTATATGACAGCGCAGGGATACGGGATACCGATGATCGCCTAGAATCGCTTGGAATAGAAAAAGCGAAAGGGATCATCAATGAAGCAGATGTTGTGATCTATCTTTATGACAACAACAATTCGCTTGAGTCTGATGTTGTTGCAGCGTATACCAAGGCGGGATGTGTTGTTATTCCCATTTGCAATAAATGCGATCAAATATCGGAGATTTCCGACGAGAACATTCATATTTCAGCAAAAACAGGGTTCAATATATCGTTGGTAAAGATAAAAATTAGCGAAGCGGTTTCATCCTTGACCATGGTTATGCGCCATAACGGCGTGTTCATGACAGAGCGTCAGCATGATTATTGTTCACGGGTATATGCCAAAGTGACCGAGGCAGTGCGACTATGCGAAAGCGATAAACGTGAAGAAATTATTTCCGGTGTTGTTCGCGCCGCAATAGAGGACATGGATATTCTATCAGGTAAAAAGGTGACGGAGGCGATGCTTGAATCAATATTCAGCCGTTTCTGTATAGGGAAATGATATATGCAACGGTATGATGTGGTAGTAGTTGGCGCCGGTCATGCAGGCATTGAAGCGGCTTTAGCGGCAGCACGGTTGCAGTGCTCGGTTCTGCTCATTACCATGAATCCGGATACGATCGGAATGATGTCGTGTAATCCTGCGATCGGCGGATTGGCCAAAGGGCAGATCGTCCGTGAGATCGATGCGATGGGAGGGCAAATGGCCCTTGCAACCGATGCGACCGGTATCCAATTCCGTACACTCAATACAAAAAAAGGACCTGCCGTGCAATCACCTCGCGCGCAAGCCGACAAAGCGGCGTATTCGCGCTATATGCGTTCGATCATCGAAGCAAACTCAAACATAACAATACACATGGATTCCGTACGGGAATTGATCGTAGAAGGCACATCGGTCATTGGGGTGCGTGGCATTTATAATGATGCATATTATGCTCAAACAACCGTCATTACGCCGGGGACCTTTCTGAATGGCGTATTGCATATCGGTGATCGAATGTTTCCCGGCGGACGGCTGGGAGAACATGCGGCAGTTGGCTTGAGCGATCATCTGCGATCACTTGGATTTCCCGTGAATCGTCTTAAAACCGGTACTCCTGCACGCATTGATGGGAAAACGATCGATTTTTCAAAGACCGAACGTCAAGACGGGGACGATCCGCCAAGGCCGTTTTCCTACAGGACGAAAACATTAAAATTGCAGCAAGTATCATGCTATAAGACACATACCAACGAACATACGCACGCCGTGATCGCCGAGAACATTCACCTGTCTGCCGTCAATTACGGGAACATCACCGGGATCGGGCCTCGATATTGCCCGTCAATTGAAGATAAAGTGAAAAAATTTGCCGATAAATTATCGCACCTTGTGTTCATCGAGCCTGAAGGATTGTACACGGATGAATTTTATCTGAACGGAATTTCAACGAGTCTGCCTGTTGCCGTGCAAGACACATTTCTTCATACGATCCCGGGACTGGAAAACGCAAAGATCGTGCGTTATGCCTATGCGGTCGAGTATGATTTTGTAGAGCCGTATGTTCTTAAAGAAACACTTGAGACAAAAATTCTGGAAAACCTGTATCTTGCCGGCCAGATCAACGGAACTTCCGGATACGAAGAGGCTGCCGGGCAAGGGTTGATCGCAGGCGCTAATGCCGCTTTAAAGGTTCTCGGGAAAGCACCTTTTACGTTAGGCAGAAGCGATGCGTATATCGGCGTACTGATCGATGACCTGATCACAAAAAGTACCGATGAACCGTATCGTATGTTTACCTCAAGCGCAGAATATCGATTGCTGTTGCGTTCCGATAATGCTGACGAACGCCTGACCGAGAAAGCGTATCAGGTAGGATTGGTGGATGCTGATTTTCGCGATACTGTTTTCGAAAAATATGAACGCATACAATCAGAATCCGAGATATTGCAAACTGTGAATCTAAGGACTGACGACCCTGATTTTAAACAACACAACGGGCGAGATCTGTATCATATTTTGAAAATGCCTGAGGTGCATTTTTCCGATCTGATCACACGATTCGGGCATACGACTGAACTAACAGAGATTGAACGGGAAAGCGTGGAGATCCGCGCAAAATATGACGGGTATATTGAAAAATCATTAAGCGAGATAGAGGCGTTCCGACGTACCGAACGAATTCGTCTTCCCGATGATTTTGATTTTAACATCATTCTCGGGTTAACGATCGAAGCGCGTCAGAAACTCAATCGATTTAAGCCAACATCGGTCGGACAAGCATCTCGTATATCAGGGATATCTCCTGCGGATGTCAGCGTTCTTATCATATATTTTACACAAGGGAAGACATGAACGAACTGCTCGACCGCTATATTAACCTATTATACACATATCGACAGACGGTGAATATTACCGGTGTTAAATCCAGAGAGGATATTGCTGCGATCGTTGCTGATGCCGTGACCGGGTTTCCTTCTGAAGCCGATGTGCTTGACCTTGGCAGCGGAGCAGGCATTCCCGGTATTCCATTGAAGCTTCTTAATCCCGGTATTTCCATATCGTTCTGCGATAAGGCACGAAAAAAGATGAATATTGTTTCATCCATGTGTTTTCAATTGGATATTCCTATTCAGGGCATGTTTATCGGCGATGTTTTTAGTTTTATCGATGACCTGAAAGAACGATTTTCATTTGTTGTGAGCCGTGGAATGGGTGATACTGCTTTTGTGGCCGGCGCCGCATTACCGCTACTTAAACACGGCGGGACCTTGATGCTTTGGAAACCCAAGGATTTTGACATTACCGCTGAAGGAGTGCCTACGGGATATGATTTCATTGAAAAAAGGATGCAGACACTGTGTTCGATCGCCGTATTTAGAAAAACGGGAGTATGATCACCATGAAAAAACGGTTCATCATTTTTGATTGGGGCAATACACTCATGACCGACTTTAATCTGCCGGGTGCCATGTGTGATTGGGATACAGTTGAGGCTATAGACGGCGCTGTGGACGTTTGCAGAGATCTATCTCAACGGTTTTTGCTTGTTATCGCCACCAACGGATCGGTCTCAGGTGCCGGTGAAGTTAAGAAAGCGCTTGCCCGTGTCGGATTAGATACGTTTTTTAAAAAGATCTATGCACAAAAAGATATCGGTTTCGGGAAACCGGACAAACGGCTTTTTGATCATATCATGAAAGATCTAAACGCTATGCCGGAAGAGTGTGTGATGATCGGCGATAATATTGAAAAAGATGTGCTCGGAGCAATGCACTACGGTATCGATGCGTTGTGGTTTTGTCGTGACAACGCGGTAACGGCCCCTGACGGTGTTGTTTGTTTTCAGCATTTAACTGAGATAAAAGATCATATATAAAAAGAGTACCTTCCGGTATCTTTATACACTAGTGTTGTTTATAACTAAATTCAGTAATACTAGCAGTTTTTAATTGGCGATGTGTTTTGTATCTTGATTGACAGGAGTGTAAATCGCGCCTAGAGTGTCCTCAGCAACTATGAATGAAACTATACGTAAAAAAATTACTGCCGATTGCGGTGCCTATGCGGATATTCTTCTCCGCGTATGGAGGAATTTTCAGCATGTGCCCGGAAAACGCGCTAATGCCGGATTATCACCGCAAGAATTATCTATAATGGCCGAATCAATAAAAACGTTGTCATCCGGGCTTACCGGTGAACGCGAATTGATCGGAAGCCGTTATTTGAGCGATCCCGATATGCTTGGGGCATATCTGTTATATTTTTGGCAAATGTCATATCTTCAGGCAAGGCATGCTCTTGCATTATTGCCTTTCAAACCGAAAATGGCGCTCGACCTTGGTTGCGGCCCCGGTCCTGTGTCTATGGCACTCAATGACCTCGGCGCATCGGTCACCGGTGCCGATTACAGTAAGGATGCGTTATCATTGGCCCGTTCCATCGCTGCTGAGGCGGGGAAAACCATGCGTTTTCTACCTTGGGATGCCGTAAAAAACACGATCCCGGACGGATGGTTCGATTGTATCGTCTTTAGTCATGTTCTTAATGAATTATGGTCAGGTGAAGATCGTACCGAATTACGAACGGACCTTGTGGAGAAAGCCTCCGAGTCGTTGACCGATAACGGCATGATCGTTGTGATAGAGCCTGCATTGCTTGAAATTTCTCGTGATACGTTACGTATCCGCGATGAACTTGCGCAACGGGGTTTTTTTATAACCTATCCGTGCACGGGAAATTATTCGTGTCCGGCGTTATTGACGGATACGGGGATGTGCCACACGGCATTTGAATATGAACGGCCGGCATTATTGGAAAGTATCGTAAAAAAAGCAGGTTTTAAAAAAGATGCGTTAAAAATGACGGTCTTTCTTTTTTCACGAAAAAAACCATCGATTTCGACCAACTCTTATCGCGTGGTGTCCGATATGATGGAGACCAAGAACGGACGTCTTCGTTTTCTGATCTGCGGTAATGGCGAACGAATATCATTATCTTGTGCAAAAAGTGACCGCAATAGTGCTTCTTCACGGCTTCGGTCATTACGGCGGGGCGACCTTATTTCCATTCAGAATGCCGAAAAAAGGGAAAACGGATTTGGTATTACCGAAGCAACGGTTATTGTTTAAAGCAATTGCATTATATTGAAATTATTCTTCGTGGAACAAATTCTGTTCGACAAGTGTTCAACATACATAAAGATCATACTATTCACCTAAGGAAAGGGGAACTATGAGAAAGATACTGCTAGTATTGGCGATCGTTTCTTGTGCGGCAGCTTGTTTTGCCCAGAGTTCATTGCCAGTTGAAGATCAAGTTATCGAAGTGGATGTCGTTCATCTTAAATTCGGCACTACAACGCAAGGATTCATTATTGAAAATGTCCCGGGTGATCATATCATTCTTGTAAACAATGACGGCGTTAAACTTACCTATACCTATGACGTCATTGAGCGTATGGATAAAAAAAAGATAAAACTTATATCGCTTACATGGAAACATCTAATGCGGTTAAGCAGAATCACGGTAAAAACAGGCGAGAGCTACGACGGGACCATAGTGTCGAAAGAACCGGACGGATCGTGT
>CAZIJP010000020.1:0-4615 GCA_964539615.1 uncultured bacterium | reverse complement strand
TTATATCGTCAGAATGGGGAAGTAAATGAGTTCGGTGTTTCCTTGAAATTTTAAGGAACATCGAAAAGGTGAGCAATCGAGTTCAATCTTAACATTGACTTGACTTGTTATTCGGGCAACGGCATGAGCCGGCAACAGAGTAGCGTATCGTTCAAGATCTGAGCACTGAGTATATGCTAACTTGATATTAGGTTTACTATTACGCGGCTACATCGAGCCAAAGCGTACGATTTATGCTAGAAAAATCCTTGCACTTTTTTAAAAATCTTATACAATGAATGAGCACCATAAACAAAGTGAAAGGGGAAATTAGAATGGATATTTTTGAAAAAGCATATATGGAGACAGACGCGGATCGCGCGCGCGCGTCGGGATTTTACCCTTATTTCCGCATAATCGAATCCGATCAGGATTCCGAGGTCACGATGAACGGCAAGCGTGTGCTCATGCTTGGATCAAACAGTTACCTTGGTCTTACCAATCATCCGCATGTTAAAAAAAGCGCTCAGGATGCAATAGAGAAATACGGTACCGGTTGTGCCGGCTCACGTTTTCTCAACGGCACGCTTGATATACATATAGAATTAGAGGCTCGTCTTGCCAAATTGGTCGGAAAAGAGGCCGCTTTGGTTTTTGCCACCGGGTATCAGGCAAATCTTGGCGGTATCTCGGCGATCGCCTCTCAAAAAGAAGATGTTATCATCACTGATAAACTCGATCATGCAAGTATCCTTGACGGTATTCGTATGTCATACGGTAAAATGGTCCGTTATAATCATTCCGACATGAACCATCTCGAAAAGGTTCTTCAAATGCATAAAAATGATCCTAAGGTGATCATCACAGACGGTATTTTCTCAATGGACGGCGATATTGCGAAATTGCCTGAAATAGTTCAACTGGCGAAAAAATACGGCGCGCGCATAGTGGTCGATGACGCTCATTCGCTGGGTGTGCTTGGAAAGGACGGCGGCGGTACGGCGAAACATTTCAACCTTGTCAATGATGTTGATGTCGTCATCGGCACGTTCTCAAAATCGTTGGCGTCGGTCGGCGGTTTTGTGGCGGGAGATGCCAGGATTGTCGATTTTATTAAACATAAGGCTCGCTCACTTATATTCAGCGCTTCGCTGCCTCCGGGATCTGCCGGGTCGGTCATGGGAGCACTAGATGTTATGGAAAAAGAACCCGAATTATTTACAAAATTATGGGATAATACTAATTTCATGCTGAACAGTCTCAAGAAAGCCGGATTTAATGTCGGGCATGCCACTACGCCGATCATACCGATCATCGTCGGCGATGATATCGACACATTCAAGATGTGGCATTTGTTACAAGAAGACAATATTTTTGTTAATCCAACCGTTTCTCCTGCAGTTGCAAAAGGCCAGGGTCTTATTCGCACAAGCTATATGGCCACCCATACAAGGGCACAGCTTGAACATGGGCTTGAGTATATTATAAAAGCAGGGAAACAGATCGGGCTTATTTAAGCCATGAAAAAAAAGCTGATCAAACTGATCGCTAATCCCGACTCTGGGCAGCGTATTCTTGAAGAATATCTGCCGAAGGTCATGTATATAATTGCAAGCAACGGTTATGCTGTAGATCTCAGTTTGGTACGTAAAAAAGATGAGATCATTGCTGCACTTCAGGATGCCAAAGAACATTGTGATTATGTTTTTACATGCGGCGGTGACGGTACCGTCAATCTAGCCATCAATGAACTTATTCATACCGATATTCCGCTTGGGATAATTCCCGTCGGTACTTCAAATGTGTTGTCTGCTGAGTTGGATATCCCGATGAATCCTTTTGAGGCAGCTTATTATCTTACTACCTTTGCCCGACCGAAAGCATTCGATGTCGGAAAATTCGGTAATGTGTATTTCGGTCTCATGGTCAGCTATGGATTTGATGCCCACACTATCAGTAAGGTCGATACGGCGTTAAAAAAGATCATCGGCCGTTATGCGTATGTGCTTGCCGGATTTTCGACTTTATTCACCTATAAACCTGAACCGATCTATATTGATCTTCGTGACGGCTCTCCGCAGCGTATCGGGTATTTTGTGGTCGTGGGCAATGCAGCTTTTTACGGCGGTAAATACAGCATGACACCGCTTGCAAAAATGGATGACGGGTTGCTTGACGTCTGTATCTTTAAGGAAAAAGGCGTTTTGAAATCAATTTCATATGCGCTTGATGTTTTACGCGGGAACCATATCAACACCGCAGATGTTGAATATTATCAGGTACCGAAGGTCAGTCTTATCACCAAAGAGACAAAAGGCCAGGTAGACGGTGATTTGAACGTTAAAGAGAAGCGACGCGTTGATATAGAAATTTGCCCTCAATCGGTCAAGATCTTGGTTTAATTCATGAAAAGAGGTGCTATGAAAGCGATCATACCGGCTGCCGGAATAGGAACTAGGCTCAGGCCCCATACACATTCACGGCCGAAGGCAATGCTTGAAGTTGCCGGAAAGCCGATCATAGGTCATATTATCGACACAGTGCTACAGAGCGATCCGGAAGAAATATTTATCATTGTCGGGTACAAAAAAGAAGTATTAACCGAATGGGTCTCAAAAACATATCCTGATCAAAAGATCACCTATATCGAGCAGGAAAAGATGCTCGGTCTTGGCCATGCCGTGCTTATGGCTGAAAAACATATTTCAGGAGATGATGCGTTATTCATTCTTTTAGGCGATACGCTTGTTGATATTGATTCGCGCGCATTCACATCGTCACGGGTTTCTTCCCTCGGCGTGAAGACCGTCGATGATCCGCGCAGGTTCGGCGTAGTGGAATTAAAAAACGACCGAATTCTAAAACTCATTGAAAAACCGCAAAACCCGCCGACGAATCTTGCACTTATAGGTGTGTATTTTATAAAAAGCAGTAAGCGTCTTTTTGACGCTATTCATTATATTATTGATAACAATATTACCACAAAAGGTGAATACCAGATCACTGATGCGTTGAACCGATGTGTTGAACTAGGTGAGGAAATGACCGTTCATAAAGTTGACAATTGGTTTGACTGCGGTACATACGAGACCCTTTTGGAGACGAACAAGTTTCTTCTTTCCAAGACATGCCGCACTGAAAGCCGATTACTCGGTGATTCAGTAATTATCGAACCGGTAATTATTGGGAAGAATGTTACAATAAAACATTCGGTTGTGGGGCCTTTTTGTAGTATTGCCGACGATTGCGTTTTGGAAAACACGATCGTATCAAATTCGATCTTGTACGAAAAAGCTACGCTTAAGAATGCTTCTCTTGTTGATAGTATTCTTGGAGAAAACACTGTTTTTGCGAAGAAATCCGATCATGTTAATATTGGCGCTCATAGCGAAATAACATATAATTAACGGAGGGCATGTTATGAAAAAATCAAACGGAAGATATTTGTTTACTTCTGAATCGGTCACTGAGGGACATCCCGATAAGGTTGCCGATCAGATCTCAGATTCAATTTTAGATGCAATCCTTAAAGAGGATAAAGAAGCCCATGTTGCCTGTGAAACATTAGTAACAACAGGATTGACCATGGTTTCCGGTGAGATCACCACCGAGGCTTATGTGGATATTCCTAAGACCGTTCGTGAAACGATCAAGGAGATCGGTTATACCGATGCGATCTACGGGTTTGATTACAATACATCCGCAGTGCTTACGTCCATTGACGAACAGTCACCCGATATTGCTCGTGGTGTTAATCGCGAAAATAGATTTGAACAAGGCGCCGGTGATCAAGGGCTTATGTTCGGATATGCTGATGATGAGACCTCTGCTTTTATGCCGATCCCTATTTATATCGCGCACATGCTTGCGCAACGTCTGGCAGAAGTACGGAAAAAAAATATTCTTCCCTGGCTGCGTCCCGACGGGAAAACGCAAGTAACCGTCGATTATAACGGTTACCGCGCGGAACGTATAGATACGGTGGTTGTATCTTCTCAACATTGTCCCGATATATCGCATGCTGATATTGAGAAAGGCATAATCAAAGAAGTAATCATGCCGGTTCTTGAAGAAGAGTTTAAGGCACATCATGTGAAGTTTGACGATGTTAAATTTCTCATTAATCCGACGGGGATGTTTGTTGAAGGCGGTCCTAAGGCTGATACCGGGTTGACCGGACGGAAGATCATTGTTGACACATATGGCGGTATGGCTCCACACGGCGGCGGATGTTTTTCCGGTAAAGACCCTTCGAAGGTCGATAGGTCCGCAGCATATGCTGCCCGGTATGTTGCTAAAAATATCGTAGCGGCAGGACTAGCGAAAATGGTCGAGATTCAGGTTGCTTATGCCATCGGGGTCGCAAAACCAGTTTCTTTGATGATCGATCAGTTCCAGACAGGAAAGTATTCCGATGATCAGATCAAAGCTGCCGTTGAGAAAGCGTTTGATTTTCGGCCTGCAGCTATAATAGAACGTCTTGATCTTAAACGTCCGATATATAAAAAAACTGCGGCATATGGTCATTTTGGGAGAAGTTTAGCAGAATTTTCGTGGGAAAATATAGATTTAGGAAAGGAAATAGTGCGATATTTATGATCAATAGAGTGGTAATGATTTTTCTTCTCGTAACGTT
>CAZIJP010000019.1:0-28200 GCA_964539615.1 uncultured bacterium | reverse complement strand
CCTTCCATCCAAACGACCGTATCCAGTTTCGCATAGAGATCATCAAGTGATTTCGACGTATCTTCATGCCAATAGAACATCGCATCATCAAGACGGGCGCGAAGCACCATTTCATTACCCTGAACGATCTTTTCAGTGGTCGTATAGCGACCGTTCGCTATGAATACGAATACGGATAAAATGGCTTTATTTTTATAGAGGCTGAAATAGCGCTGGTGCTGACTCATTGCTGCCGAGATTACCTCCGGAGGAAGCGCCAGGTATTTTTCGTCAAACCGGCCTTCACACACAGTCGGGCATTCCACAAGGCTTGCCACTTCATCAACCAATTCTTCGCAATAAAAATCATCTGCGCCGTGTTTTTTCATCAATGTATCAATTCCGTCACGGATCTGTTTTTTCCTATCATCGGCAGAAAGCACGATACCGGCCTTTTTCATTATCTCAAAATAATCGGACACGGATGCTACAGACGCCTCCGTCACATCTTCATTTCTCAGAAGCTGGGTGATCCGACCGGCCTTTATACCGCCGATGGAGATATCCGGCACATCGTTGCCCCACAATGCAAGTATCCAGCGCACGGGCCTGGCAAATTGAAATCCCGTATCATTCCACTTCATTTTCTTCGGCGTATTGATGCCTTGAACGATCTTCTCAATATTTTCGGTAAAGACCGCCATTGATTCAACGCCTTTGCGATTTTTCTTTACTGCAGCATAGTCGCCCTTATCGGTGTTTTCCCAAAATACTTCAGACGCTTGAACACCGTTCTTTTCACAAAATTTATTAAAAGCAGGGGTCAGTGCGTCATCTTTTAAACACACAGACTTCGGCGGACCCATAATGGTCTCAACGGAATCCGGTTCACGATCTATTAACGCGGAAACACGAACTACCAAACGACGAGGCGTTACATATGACGCGCTACCGTCAAAAGTCAAACGGTTGCTCCGAAACAATTCGACAATTCCTGTTTCAAGCGATTTCACCGCTTGCTCGCAATAAAGCGCTGGCATTTCCTCCATACCGATCTCAAACAACAGATCACGCGTCACGGCACTCACCCTCTTTCGGCATGGTCATTTCACGATACTTTTGTGCGCATGCCCGGGCAAGTTTGCGGATACGGGCAATGAAATTCGTGCGTTCAGATACCGATATCGCACCGCGCGCTTCAAGCACATTGAACAAATGGGAATTTTTTATAACATAATCGTAGGCAGGTTTTACAAGATTCCGTTCAATGAGTTGCATACACTCTTTTTCATTATTAGCAAAAGCTTCCCACAGATAGGACGTCGTTGCCGCTTCAAGATTGAAAACGGAATATTGGTATTCATTATCTTTATAAATGTCACCGTATTTGACCGTCTCATTCCACATGAGATCAAACATGCTCGGCGCTTTTTGAATATACATTGCAAGCCGTTCAAGGCCATAGGTCAACTCAACGGTGATCGGATTCAGCTCAAGACTTCCGACCTGCTGAAAATAAGTGTATTGCGTCACTTCCATTCCGTCAAGCCATACTTCCCATCCAAGCCCCCATGCACCGACCGTCGGCGACTCCCAATCGTCCATGACAAAACGGATATCATGTTCGCGGTCGGAAATGCCGATCTCTTTGAGGCTGTTGATATACAACTGCTGAATATTGTCGGGTACCGGCTTGAATATCACCTGATACTGAAAATAATGCTGCCCGCGATACGGATTCTCACCGTAACGACCGTCTTTCGGCCTGCGGCACGGCTCAACATACGCAGCACGCCAAGGCTTATCATCAAGCACACGAAGGAATGTATGCGGATTGAATGTCCCCGCGCCCTTCTCCATGTCATACGGATATACAAGCAATGCGCCTTGTTTTTCCCAGTAGTCATTAAGTTTTCGTATCATCTGTTGAAATGTAAGCATCGCTACAATCAGTCCTTTCCCTTCTTCTCTGGATAACTATATACAAAAAAGTTTAAAATGCAAATGAAAACCAACGGTCAAGAGCATGCTTTTCATCCATTTTATCTTAATTCACGCAGCCTGTCGTTTTTTTTTGAATACCGTTAATATATGCCTTCAGTTACACGTCTTATGAATCATGAAACTAGAGCCTTTGATGAATTTCCAATTGACATCATTATAATTGCTCTATATACTTATTCAAGCATGCGTCTTACAATCTATTGTTTTTTTTCAACACCGTCGCGACCCACAACAACCCTACGACACCTGCCAAAAGATCGGTGAACAATCGTCCGTAAAAAATCCCACGAATATTATACAACGCGTTTCCCGCATACGACACCGGTATAAGCAGAACAACAACCCGAAAAGCATTCAACGCCGTGGCAAGCACCGGCTTATGCATCCCCGTCATTATAAATCCGCAGTAACGGTGAATCTCCATCATGCCGTAACCAAACGAAACGGTACGCACATACAAAATAAAAACATCCGCAACAACAGGGTCTTTCGTGAAAATTCTCGACAAAATCGGCGCTGTCGCATAAAAGGCCAACGCAATAAAAACACCGTAAACAAATGCAAACACAGTAGAATACTCTTTAGCCAGACGAATCCTGTCGATACGCCCTGCTCCGTAATTTTGACTGATAAAAGGCATGAGCGACATCCCGAGCGCCATCGGTATCACAAACGCAAACATTTCCATTCGTCCGGCAGCACTTACCGCTGCCACGGCCTCGTTTCCATGCCGGCTTATCAGCGCCGTTATAACACCCGCAGAGATCGGCATTAACATCATGCTGATACTGCCGGGTATCGCAAACCCGAGAATTTTTCTGACTGATCGAGCTAACTCTTTAACATTAGGTATCTTAAGCTGAAAAAGAGCATGTTTTTTGGTAAGCAGATAGTAAAGCCACAGGGCCGCAATTGCCTGGGCAACAACCGTTGCAACAGCCGCACCCGCAATCCCCATTGCCGGAAACCCTATCCACCCGTAGATCATGATCGGATCCAGAATACAATTCAACAACGCTCCCGTCGCCATAAACAAACTTGCGGATTTCGAATCGCCCATAGCAATAAGAATCCCGTTACCCGTCATAGGAAAAACCATCGTTATCGCACCGATATACCATATTCCCATATAACTTTTTATATACGGAAGAACGTCAGCGCTTGCTCCAAGCCGCTCGAACACATAATCCATTGACCAATATCCTACAACAGACAATACAACGGCAAACAAAGCCATTAAAATAATACCGTGTGAAACGATACGAGATGCGACGATTTTCTCGGATCGCCCGATAGCATGCGACGTGATCGCTGTAATACCGGTGCCGATCCCGCCCGCTACGAACGTGAACAGCATCACCACCGGAAAAGTAAAACCCATCGCAGCCAGCGGAATCGTACCGAGCCGCGACACATACCACGTATCGGCAAGATTGTAGGCATTCATCGATATAGTTCCGACAAGCATCGGCAGAGCCATATCAAACAACGTGCGCTTAACCGAATTCTCAACAAGCTTCATTTTAAAACCCTTTTACAACGATTTCTTCATATAATACCTTGTGTGACCCGGCGGGCAGTCACGAAGCTCCCCGAAGATCTCATAGCCGTGTTTAAGATAAAAATCTTTCGCCTGAAAATCAAAAGTATCCAGATGAATAAGACCGCACTCTTTTTCACGCGCAATCGCCTCGGCATCCCGAAGAAGCAGCGAGCCGCAACCAGAATTCCTGCATGAATCCTTCACCCACAACACGTCAATATAAAAACAACGCCAGCAATACATCGCACAGATGATACCGCCAACGATCTCGCCATCGGCATTCTTAAGCACACGATTGATCGATTCAAATGAAGGCTTCTGCGTAAACGGCACCTTCGCCTTATTGAACAGCACCAGTTCGCGATCGATCAACTCAGCTTCGCCATCCGTTGCGGCAGTAATGACATACTCTTTATTATTTTCTTTTTCCATAACTATCGTTTTTATTGGTGCTTTTTATTTTTCGATCATTTCCTTTATATGTCTTTTCAGGAGACGCACGGTCAGTTCCGACATTCACTACAATCTCTTTCGCTTTTCGCAATTGCCCTTTGGTTATGAGCAAAAACGGCATCTTTCCTTGCCGCGCAGCACAATACAACGCAGTGGCCTTCGTCATCGGCGTCGGCACAAACTCCTGGACAGCTTCAACCGTCACACCTTCTTTTCGCAAAAACGACCGCAGTTCAGCCACCGTTTCTTCCGTTTCGCCGGGATGACCGACAATGATATACGGCTTGACCAAAGGCTTCAATCGCATCGACAATCGCTTCCACCGAGAAAAAAAATCTTTCACCGTGTTCTGAGAATACTTTCCCATATAGGACAACACCGAACTGTCAATGTGCTCCGGTGCTATTTTCATTTGCCCCGACATATACCGTTCGGCAACGATAAGGACTCGCTTGTCCGAAGATAACAATAGATCCAACCTAAACCCGCTTCCGACCGAAACCTTCTTAACCTTCCGTGAAATAGAATCCAGCAACGACATATACCGATCGGGATCATCCTTAAAATACTTACACCGCTCGGGAAACAGGCAGGAAACACGTATGCATCCTTCTTCAGGTTTATCGCATCGTGCCCCGTACATATCGGCAGAAGGCCCGCCGACATCGGTAATATGCCCGTTAAAACCAGCTGACTCGCTAAGCACTTCAACCTCGCGCAAGATAGAATGTTCAGAACGGGACCGCATCAATTTACCTTGATGAAACCCGATACTGCAAAAAGCACATCCACCCGCACATCCGCGATGAGCCGTGATCGAATTTTGAATCATCTCAAACGCAGGGATCCGCTTATATTCCGGATGCGGTCTGCGCTCGAACGGCAACGCATACAATGCATCAAGTTCTTTTTCGTTCAACGGAGGCTGCGGAAGATTCTGCGCAACAACCCATGCCCCATCTTTTTCAGCAATTATTTTTGCCGAAGACCAAATCGAATGCGCCTGCACTACATCAAACTGCTTCACAAGAAGCGACCAATCACTCGACAATAACTCATGCGGAGGCAATTCAATTGCACCGTCCGCCATTTTTTTCAACACACAAATACCGCGCACATCATCAATCGACCGAGAACTAGCGCGACGATCGGCGATTTCGGCAATTGCCTTTTCACCCATGCCGTAAACCAGAACATCAGCTTTTGTATCTATAAGGACCGAATGTCGGATCTTTTCCTGTATAAAATCATAATGACTGAATCGCCGCAGTGACGCCTCAACGCCACCGAGCACAACAAAAGCCTGCTTATCAACACGGCGGATCATTTGTGCATACACCATAAGCGCCCTGTCCGGACGCTTCCTGACGGAATTTCCGTTTAATAAAAAAAACGCCTCTCCCTTTTCGGAATACGCATCATCATTACGAACCCTGCCCTGAGCAGTGTAATTCGACACCATCGAATCCATCGCACCCGACGTCACACCCCAAAACAACTTCGGCGCACCAAGCCTAAGCATATCAGAGCCGTCTCCGCCACAATCCGGCTGAGCTATCACACCCACCTTGTACCCCAAGGATTCAAGATATCGCCCGATCATTGCGGCTCCAAACGAAGGATGATCAACATACGCATCACCCGAAACGATAATAATATCGCACGAATCCCATCCGCGAGCATTCATTTCTTGCTTATTCATCGGTAAAAACATAAATACCTCCGAACGGCAGTATACTCCCATCGACATAAAAAGCAAGCTTTCGCCTACCATGTTCCACGTGGAACATAAAAAACATTCATGTTTTGTGAAAATTTATTTGCATTGAAAAAAATTGATGCTATCATTCCACACACCGCAAGCTCCGGTCAGAGTATTTTGCGGAAATGTTCCACGTGAAACATATCAGAGGGGGATGAACATGGGTAGAATTATTTCTGTTGTAAACCAAAAAGGCGGGGTCGGAAAAACCACAACGTCAGTCAATATGGCTGCGTGCCTGGCTGTTTTCAATAAAAAAGTGCTTCTTGTAGACATTGATCCGCAGGCAAACGCAGCAAGCGGCATCGGCGTGCGCAAGGATCTGGTCGACGTATCCGTATACAATATCTTAGTGAAAGAAGAACCTGCCGTGAATATTATTCAAAAAACAGGGATAAAAAACCTTGATATCCTGCCTTCGCACCCTGATCTCAGTGGAGCACAGGTTGAATTGGTAAACATGATCGCTCGCGAAACAAAATTAAAAAATGGCCTTGCTGCAATTAAAGATCAATATGATTATATCATTATCGATTGCCCACCGTCTCTGGGGTTGCTAACGGTCAATGCGCTTGTGGCATCCGACGGTTTGATCATTCCGATCCAATGCGAATACTATGCCCTTGAAGGCGTAGCGCAACTTATGCAGACGTATAATCTCGTTCGTCAGCACCTTAATCCGGCGCTTGAAATTGACGGCGTTCTACTTACCATGTTCGACAAACGCATCAATCTTGCCCAACAGGTTGTTGATGATATTCGCGCTTTCTTCAAGGGAAAAGTTTTTAATACCATAATCCCTCGAAACGTACGCCTCAGTGAAGCACCGTCTTTCGGACTCCCGATCATTTTTTACGACATAAAGTCTCCGGGAGCGACGTCATATATGGAATTTGTAGAGGAGGTCATTGAACGTGAAAAAGAACGCGTTGGGTAAAGGTCTCAGTGCCCTGATACCGGATGCCGTCATTCAGGTCGGCGGACAACAGATGGGCAGCGAAGATAAATATCGTGAAATACCTGCATCGTCAATAATACCTAACCGGTATCAGCCTCGTTATACTTTTTCTGAAGAGGAAATACTTGAGCTTGCTCAATCGATAAAAGAGAACGGTCTCATACAACCGGTAACCGTCAGAAAGATTGATAATACAAAATTTGAGATCATTTCAGGCGAGAGACGCTTTAGAGCGATGCGCAGCCTTGGGTATGAGAACATCCCCGTGCTTGTCAAAGAGGTTGAGACGGAACGCCAAATGCTCGTCATGGCCATGATCGAAAACTTGCAGCGCCAAAATCTTAATCCGGTCGAAGAAGCTCTCGGGTTCAAGCAGCTCATCGAGCAATATACCATTACACAAGAAGAAGTGGCTACGGTCATGGGCAAGAGCCGCGTGTATATCACCAACATGCTCCGCTTGCTTAAACTTGAAGAGCCGATATTAGACGCATTGAAAGATAACAGTATAACGGCCGGACACGGAAAAGCATTGTTGACCGTAGAAGAACCGGGAGAACGCCTAAAACTTTTCCATGCCATAATCGACAAAGGTCTTAGTGTTCGCGAAGTTGAGAACCACGCTCGTCCGCATGCTAAAGTTGTTCAATCCAAAGAAAAAAAGCCTGTATCGCGGGATTACCTACATACGTTACTTGAAGAAAAACTTCAGGAAAAGCTTGGCACAAAAGTTACATTGTCTTCCTCGGGAACGGGCGGCGTCATCACCATTAAATATTATTCTCAGGATGACCTGAAGAGATTAACGGAAATATTAAAGATCGAGGTTTAATGATGAAGAAATGGGCTTACAGAACTTACGGCCTCCTTTTGTCTCCGCGATATGTTGCTGACCTTTTGATATCCCTAGCTGCGTTCGGATTTCTGGGCGGTTATTATTTTAAAGTTGTATTAAAGACCTATCTGGCAGAATTGCCAAACAACCCTGTTCCGGATGCTTTTTTAAACTGGCTGCCGTCGATCGGTTCACGACTCGCCGATGTCTTGAACTTTTTTGCAACAAATTATATTTATGTTTTCGGAAGTGTTTTTCTCGTTTATTGTATTGCCAAGATCCCGGAAAAAATACCCTTCATTCTGAAGACCATATTCATCTTATATTTTTCGAAATTTATTATTCTTCCTACAACAAATTTAACGTATCCTGCAGATGCGATCCATGAATCGTGGGATACTATTTATAACGATCTGTTCTTTTCCGGTCATACGGCTTTCCCGTTTCTCTTATATCTGATTACCCGAAACTCTACAAAGTATCTGAAATATTTCTTTTTACTGTCAACGCTGATCGAAGCTTCTACGGTTTTACTTATGCATATCCATTATACCATTGATGTCTATGCCGCACCGTTCATAGCTTACGGTGTTTTTGCGATCGCAAAGAACGTGTTTAAAAACAATTATACTGCTTATGACAATATTGTTGCAGAACGGATAAAAAAACACAATGTTCGCGCTTGATATCGGCGGTACAAATACCCGATACGGAATAATCGACGGCAACAAACAGATCAGCGGTCAGGCATCGTTCCCAACTCCTAAAACGAGTGATCGGTTTTTGGATACTCTACGCTCAGTAATTGCTGCGCATCAAAATGAAGATCTCTGCATTATCGGTATTCCGGGTACGGTCAATCATCAATTGGGAACATTAGACCGTGCTCCCAATATCCCGCTTGATGCTCATTTCCCATTAGCAGAACATCTGGCATCACTATTCTCTACAAAAAAATTCATGATCTATAATGATGCCGACTTAATAGCTCTCGGAGAATACGGCGAGACACAGCCGTATTCAAACGAACCGTTCATAGTCTTGACGCTCGGAACCGGTATCGGCAGCGGGATCATCGTGAATAAAAAACTGCTTACCGGTATCCACGGATACGGTAGTGAAGCCGGTCATTTGATCATTGATTTTTCTGACCAAGCGCGTGTTTGCAGCTGTGGGAAAAAAGGCTGTCTGGAGGCATATTTCAGCGCTAAGGCGTTTTGCGAAATTTATTATAATGAGACCGGCACCACCACTTCTTCCGCTGTGCAAGCAATTGACTATTTTAAAAAGAACAATCCGCCAATTATTGAGACCGCCTTGAATGCTTTCGCCTCGGCCATTGCGGGATATATCAATATTTTCCATCCGTCACATATTCGATATTACGGCGGATTGAAAACAATCGTGAATAATAATTATGAACATATTAGCCATTTAATTGATAATAATCTTTTCTCTGTTTCGTTTTCTGAAATAAATTTTTCCGAAACGCATCTTCAGGACAGCGCTTATCTTTATGGAGCATTTTATGCTGCCAACGGATTCAGGTGACCGTTAATGCCTGCTCGAGATCATTGATCAATACCTGCGGATCTTCCAATCCGACCGATATACGAATCATTCCTGCAGGAATTCCTTTACTCTTAAGCTGCTCAATATTCCTTCCGTTGTTCGGTGCAAAGATCAGGCTTTCATAACCGCCCCAGCTTACACCGATCTTAAAATGTTTGCATGCGTTAACTATCTTCGCCAATTCTGTATCGCCGGCATTATCGATCTCAAAACTAAAAAGTCCCGTGTAGCCTGTTAGATATTTTTTACTCAATTCATGATCGGGGTCTCGCTGCAAAGCCGGATAGAAAACCTGCTTTACTCGCGGATGATTGCTTAAGTAATCCGCCACAACCCCGGCACTTACTTGGTGACGCAATAACCGATCCGGCAATGTTCGTAATCCGCGAAGCAATAATAAACTTTCAAAGGGGCCGAGCACGCCACCGTGTTGCATAAAAGCCTCATCGAACACTCGATCTATGATTTCTTTTTTCCCGGCTATAACTCCGGCCACAAGATCGCTATGCCCGCCCATATATTTTGTGCATGAATGTACTACGACATCAATACCACGAAGGATCGGCTTTTGAAATAGCGGTGTAGCCCAGGTGTTATCGATCACAGTCGAAATATTTCTCTTTCGGGCTATATCGGTTATCATCGCCAGATCGATAATGCGAAAGGTCATCGTGCCCGGACTTTCACAATAAATGATAACCGTCTCCGGGCGCAATGCTTGTAGTACCGAACCTTCGGTTACATCGGTCACGATCGTGTGGTCGACGCCAAATTTTTGCAAATAGGTCAGATACTTGATTGTCGGCCCATAAATGGAATTCAAGCACAACACATGAGACCCAGACTTGCACAGTGTGAACAATACAGAGCTGATGGCCGCCATACCGGATGAAAATAATTTAGCCGATTCAGCGCGCTCCAATGCTGCGATCTTTTCTTCAGCAAGGGCAACAGTGGGATTGTTCCCTCGCGTATATATCACATTTGCTTTTTCATTATCGAGTGCTTCGTGAAGTTTTTCAATCGTCGGGAAGCTGAAGAGTGAATTTTGGAACAACGGCGGAGCTACTGCTCCGAAAAAAGAAAGCTTATCATCACCGAGAGAAGTGCATATCGTCCTGTCTGTTTCAAAATGAGAACTCATGTTTACCCCTTTTCAATAATCATTATTTAGTGAAGAATACCAATCTTACACGCTGAACGCAAGCGATATTTCTTGATTTTTATATCTTGAGGGAGTATTATTCAGTTTATGAACTATATAAACAACCGCTATGTATTAGGTGAAAAAATAGGCTCGGGTTCTATGGGTGTTGTGTACAAAGCGTTAGACCAAGATTCAAATCAACACGTTATTGTAAAAATCATCAACTTAGATTCGCCGGACAGCCCGTCTTTAGATCTTTTTAAACAAGAGTTTTTCATACTAAGTTCCATTAGGCATCCGTTGATCGTGCATGTACACGACTTTTCCGAAATTTGGGCAGTTGACGGCCGGGTCGTCCCTTCGCAATATTTTCTCTTCTCAATGGAATATGTTGAAGGAACTGACCTTATAACGTATTTTAAAAATACCGATGATGAACTTGCCGTAGCCAAAACCATCGTAGAAATAGTTGAATCACTCCATTTTCTTCATTATCAAGGCTTTATCCACAACGATATTCGCAGTAATAATATTCTTGTTTCACCATCTGGTACAATTAAACTTATTGACTTTAGTCTTGCAGCGCCGCTGAATGAATCGGCACAGATCAATTCAGTACGTTGTGCCAATGAATGGCTGTCACTCATTGAACTTCTTCGCAGAGGAACAAAAGCAAAAAACTTTCCTACAGTATCTGCCTTTCTGGCAGAGTCAGAACAGGTCGTTAAAACAAAAGGCATTATACTTGAAGATACTCTTTTCAGTATTTTCAACAGATTCTTTCCGTCTATCTCGGCTTTACCGTCATGCATCAAATATCCTACGCGAGAGTTCACCCCGTTCAATATCGGTATCGGACATCAATTTGATGCTATTAAAGATTTTATCGATAAGGAAACCGTAAAAAACAAAGTCCTTTTTTTTGTCGGTGACCTCTACAGTTCTGCTCGCGTCATGTACACGTTTTCTCTCGGATATTTAAAATACCGCAACAATGAGATATTTTCATTCAATACCGACAACGTGCCCGATGTTTTACATGCGCTTGTAACATTCATCATGAAATATGACCTTGAATCAAAATTTGTCGACGCCTCTTCATCAGAGATCACGTCAATACTTGATCGCTCGATCACTCGTCTCGAAAATGAACAAATATACGCCATTTATGCCCGTATTACCTCAATATTACAAAAATTTACGCAACATAGGCATTTAACAATATCTATCGCCAATTATTCGCTGAAAAATGAATCTTTTCGTGCGTTTATACAATTTTTATTTAAATCTCAAATTATCAATAATCTTACCTTCGTATTATATAATGAAACGCAAGACCTCTCTTTACGCAAAATAATTCCGGAAGATTTTTATGAGACCAAACTGTATCATTATGATTATCTTACCGATGATGAAGTTGCCGAAATGGTATCTCACTGCCTGATGTTGCCGGCCTCTCAACGTTCTTCATATACCGACCTTGTCACATCGATCATTGAAAAGACCAACACAAAAACAATTTTGGTTGTCGCAATGATCCATGAATTATTGGAAAAAAACATATTGACCTATGATCTTGGCCGCTATCATTATGACATTACGGTAATTCGTCAATTTCCATTCGCCTTTTCTTTTGAAGATCGTTGGGCTGCATCAATTGAAGGACTTGCCGACAATGAGCGTGAAATATTCGCTGTGCTTGCCTATTTTGAGCGCAATGTCACCGTCAATGAATTAAAATTCATTCTTAACGATATTCCGGACTTGCCTGCGATATCGGACGCTCTTGTGAAAAAAACGTTGTTGAGCAAAAGTGTCTTTGCAAATGCCCCGTACTATCGCATAAACGGCGAGATATTTTTACGCTATATTCAGAAAAATCTGAGCGGCTCTCCCAAATACATGCGCAGAGCATTGATCATGACCATTTTCTCCGTTGAAACGAATCCTTCGATGGAAAATATTTTTTTCCTTATTAAGCAACTGTATAACTCAGGGTTGCATCTTCCGTTTTTAACTATCCGATTTATCCATATTTTGCTGGACAAATACGATCGTAACATAGACAGAAAAGAGGTCATTCAATCTATCGAAATGCTTCGTGCGATCATTGAAAAAATTCCTCATCGTGCATTTTATAATAATGCGTTGATGCATATAGCGATCTTTTACTATTTCAATAATGAAGACGCCAATGCTTTTACTGCCTTCAGTGAAATTGATATAGCTGATTTTGACAATGAAGTTCTCCTCAAGTATTATTTGTCTTTTGCAAAAAACGCATCTTTTTTAGGAAAAACCACCGAAGCATTAGCATTAAGCAGAAAAGGAAAGATCTTAGCAAAGTCTATCCGCAATATTCATTATCGATATTATTTTATGAATGTCCTCGGTTTGATCTATAGCAACCATGGCAAGCGAGAACTTGCCCTCAGTTATTATTCTATTGTTTTCACCTATGTAAAAAAATACGGTCTCAGCAATGAACTTTTGAATTTTGCCTCAAATTTTTCCTTTCAGATATTCGCGCTTCAACGCTATGAGGAAGCTATAAAGACCGGTAATGAACTCATTAAAGCTTTACTAAAAGACACGTATCATAATAAGCTTGCCCGAATCTATGTTTTTATCAGAAATTCAAATGCCGCAGAAGCGTTGTTAAAATATACCGATGCATTAAATTATCTTGACGAAGCGTATATTCTTGCAAAAGAGATCCAAAGCATCGATGATATTCTATCCATCCTGTCTCACAAGACCCGTGTGAAAAAACAAGCCAGTTTTGATTTTAATGATCTGACAGACGAACAGGAAAAAATAATTGAGATCGCCCGTCAATACGGCAGGGAGATACAACTCGGCGATACCTATTTCACGTTGATAGACCGTAACTTGAAATCAGGAGAGCTTCAAAAATCACTTGATTATTTTATTGCCGCATTACGCGATATTGCCATTCCCAGTAAAAAAAACAATCTGCCGATGTATATTCAATTTATTTACCTCGGCTCACAGGTCTTTTCTACATTAGGCGATTTTTACAAAGCAAAGCATTTATTGATGCTTGGTTACCGAAACCATAGAGAGCTTGAAGGAGCCAATAAAGAATTTGCCTCTATAAATTATACTTTTTTCAAATCTCATTATTATCTACAGCAAAATCAATTCGCTAAAGGCCTGCTTTGGTTAGAGCGGCATGTGCAATCGCTTGAACAAGGTATTCTTCAAGGGCATATGACGGTCGAAACCTCAGATATTGTAATACAACTTGCAGTATTGATCGAATGTTATCACGCTGCAGGGAAAGCGTCCGAAAAAAAACAATGCTGGGATAAAATTACAGGTTATTTTCCAGACATTGAACTGCTTGAAAAACGGCACAACGATATCAACTGGCATTATATACGCTCTCTTATCGCCGATGATCCGAAAGAATCATTGGACTTATTGCATAAAGCATTGCTGTATCTTATCCGTATTAAAGACTTTATGAATGTGGAAAAAGTTATCGGAGCATTTCTTGCCGTTTCCGATAAACAATCTATTGAATATAAAAACAACTTCCTCCTTCTCTATATTGCATTCATCAAATTTTATACCAATACGCCTGATCGCTATCGTGAAACATGGCTGAATAAGCCAAAGATCCGTGAATTGATCTTATTTTTCAACGCATCATTATTTCATAAAGAGGCGGATCACTCCGTCTTAGACGACGATGTCATCAGTGTTTACACACGGTATAGTCATTCCGTCCATGAAAATATCAAAAAAGATAACTTAAAGATCATGAAAGCGTTCAACAAAGACATTTGGAAAACGCATCCTTCACATTATCCCGCAAAGCTTGCCGCATTCCTCAAGGACTATTTGCGAGCCGACCGAGTTCTCTTGGTTACCAGCGATACCGCTTTTGAGAATAACCAAATCATCTCATGTAATGATGAGCTCTTTCGTAATAAAGAATCGGTAGACCCTGTTTTGGTGCAAAACGCGTATCACTCAGGAGATTTCATTATAGAAAATACGTTCAATTTCGGCAGCGCCATCTCGACGCTGGTTATTCCGGTCATTAATCCGTACAATAAAAACTCCTATTACACAAAAGACAAGCGTATGAAAAGCGTCAGCATATCCGATTACTATCTGGGTTATATTTATGCTGACTCTAAATATCCTATATCCAATATAAACAAAGAAGCGGTTGAGCTTCTTCGCATCTATGTAGAATGGTTCAGCTCGCTTCTTACCTACAACCTGATAAATTATGAATTGGTCCTTGATAAACTGACGTCGCTCTTTACCCGAGCACACTTCTTAAAAAATCTTAAGAACAAACTAGTCTCCGTAAAGGAAAAAAATCAAACAATAGCATTTCTCATCATTGATATCGATCATTTTAAAAAGGTCAACGATACCTATGGCCATCAAAAAGGCGACGAAGTGCTTTCCCGCGTTGCGGCTATCCTGAAGCGGAACACTCGCTTCAATGACCTTGCCGGACGTTACGGCGGTGAAGAGTTTATCGTTGCACTTATGAATATAAACCGTGTCGAGGCAGAGAAAAAAGCCGAGGAAATACGAAAGATCATTGAAAATACATCAATAATTCCCGACAGAAAAATTACCGTCAGCATTGGCTACTCAATGTTCCCTGAAGATGCGGAATGGGTAAATATACTTATTAACAAGGCGGATAATGCATTATACCATGCGAAAAATACCGGTCGTAATAAAGTTGTTGCATGGAACACCCAGATCACCGGCGTTAAGCAAACAAAAGACGTGTTATCAGAGATACTTAGTACAGATCTTGCTCGATCAGAACATATCATCAGGAGCATCTTTGAACTGATCGATCTTGAACCGGAATCCATAGAACATCTCGTAAAAGAAACAATGTCCGAGATGACAGCATGTATCATGGCTAAATATTTTTATTATCGATTTGAAGGATCACACTTTTTCATCGAATCCGATAATGTCCGCTCGATCTTATACGATAAGGAAAAGATCGATGAGTTGCCTCTCGGTCCGGCTATAGTTGTAAACTGGAATTATTTCAAAGAAAAAAACGAAGATATTCATTACGACCTTGTATATAAAATTAAACATCAGGACCTAACCGGCCTTATTATCTTTTCTTCGCCGACCAGCAAGATCGAATATACCGAAACACACTCAAATCTTTTAGAAAAGATCATGAAAATATTTAAAAATAAATACAGCGTTTTAAATCTTAAACAAAAAGAGAATACGGATCAACATCAATAATAACTCTGGACGATAATAGCGGAATTGTTTTCATTCGCAGTTCATCGGTGATTTCTTGAATAACGGAGCGTTTCCCTTTTAGTAGAACGTAATATTGCAAAAGCGTCTTTTTTTTCACGATAATGTCTTCGTCAGGGCCAATGATTTCGCAATGATCCTTATATCGTCGTAACTTCAAACGAATATCATCCATTTCTTTTACCAACACGGCTTGCTGAGCATGTTCAAATCGTAACCTGATGATATGAGAGTATGGCGGATACATGCGCTTTTTTCGAAAATCATCTTCTTGACGATAAAATGATGCATAATCATGGGTCAATGCCGTTTGCAACACGTAATGATCCGGCGAATAGGTCTGTATGATCACTTTGCCGAGTTTGCCGCCACGGCCCGATCTTCCCGAGACCTGACTGATAAGTTGGTATGCCCGTTCATTTGCTCGAAAATCCGGAATATTCAACATGCCGTCGGCATTGATCACACCGACAAGTGTTACATTTTCAAAATCAAGGCCCTTCGCTATCATTTGAGTGCCGATGAGAATATCGATCTTTTTTTGCTCAAAACGCTCCATGATCTCGTCAAGCGCTTCGTGCTTATGAATGATAGATGCGTCTATTTGAACAGCAGCCGATGACGGGAATAATCCCTGCGCTTTTTCTTGCAGCCGTTCCGTACCCATACCAGTCGCATGAAGTATGTTCGACCCGCACTTTTCGCATGAAAAATCGTCCGGCGTATACGTCCTTCCGCACATGTGGCATTTGTAGACATCCATTCGTTTATACGAGGTCAACAACACGGAACAATCCTTACATGTCGCAGGCTGGCCGCATCGTTTACAGGTAAGAACAGTGTTATACCCTTTTCTATTGAGAAATAAGATCACTTGTTCGCCTCTTGCTATGGTCTCACGCATGGCGCCCAGTAATGTTGTTGATAAAGGATATGTCTCGGGCCGGTTCACCGACGTCTGACGCATATCTACGGTAACGCATTCGGGAAGAACCGCCGAACCGTACCGCTCTTTTAATCTATATCCGTGATATTGCCCGGATAACATATGCGCATAACTTTCAACGGCAGGAGTGGCACTCCCCAATAAAACCGGGACCGATTCCTGTTTTGCCCGTACAAGCGCAGCATCGCGGCCGTTATATCGAGGGACCTCATCTTGTTTAAAAGAGGTCTCATGCTCTTCGTCGATCACGATAAGTCCCAAATTTTTTGCGGGAGCAAAGACCGCTGACCGTGTGCCGAGAATGACCGAACACCCGTTCAACACCGACATCCATGATGTAAGTCTTTTTTTTGCGGGCATATAACTATGGAGAATAGACACGTTATCACCAAATGCCTGCTTGAACCTTGTGATCAGGTGAGCCGTAAGCGATACTTCGGGAACAAGATACAACACTTGTTTGCCTTTTTTGATTACATCCTGCATCAGGCGAAAATATACATGTGTTTTTCCGCTTCCGGTAACACCATCGAGATAGTGAATGGAAAACCCTTCATGCATAAACGGCAGAATACCGGTGTAAACGGCATCTTGCTCTTCCGATAATACCCCTTCAACGAGTTCATGATGTTTTTTTTCTTCAACGGCACATTCTACATCGTATTGTTCCATGTGACCTGTTTTTATTAATTGCCGTACCGCTGTCGTATCATTCGCAAATTCATCGTACGGCGCATCACCTTGCAGGGCGATCAATCGTGCAAAAACATCCCGCTGCTTGAACGCTTTTTTCGGTAACAGTTGAATTGCTGCTGCATCGCAAGATAACCGTAACCGTTTTTGCATGATGCGATGTTCTTTTTTTACTCCATCCGATTTTTTTTCCAACATTCCCTGATTACAGAACAATGTGATATCGGTGTCGGTAATCGAACATCTTTTTTTTAACTCCGCTACCGTATATGCGTTTTTTTTCCAGTTTGACTGGATTGATTCCGGCAATAAGTAAAATGCTTGACCGGGAATATACTGATCGGTTACTTTTACCCGGATGAACGGCGGATATGCAGATTGCAGCGTCGTTCCTAGCGGCGCTTTATAATAGCGGGATATCCATTCGCATAGCCGGAATATCTGTTCGGGTAATACCGGCTCATATACTGTTTTTATACTTTTAAGTCCGCTTTTAGGCGCTTTGTCTGTGAACCCTGTAATATAGCCAATTACATATCGTCTGCCGAATGGTACAAGGACTTGCGCACCGTGCAGTAACACAGGATCATCTTTTGGAACAGAATAGGTGAATTCCTGATCAATGCCGGGGATACCGACATTAACATACATAATGGTCACACTCCGCGGAACTGAACCGCAAACGAGCGATAATATGATTGAAGCCGGTCAAAACGAGATCGGTCTTTCTCTTCATCCCCTGAAGAATAAAAATTGACAGACCCGGAACCATGTATATTCAATAAATCATTTTCTGACAATTTGTTTTTTAAATGGCGTACAGTACCTTCGTTACCGTCGATGATACGTATGTGATCGGGAAGAACCTTACGAAAATGCGGGTAGAACAGCGGGTAGTGGGTGCAACCCAGTACAATCGTCTCATACTGATCCAAAGGAAAACGCGACAATTGTTCTCTCAGATACGGTAGGATCACGTCATCTCGGAATTCTCCGTTTTCTGCAAACGGTACCAGGTCATGTAATGCCAAAGAATCGACAATGTGATCGGTATCAACACGGGTCACCAATTCCATAAATTTATGTTCATGCAGTGTAAGAGGCGTCGCGCACACCAAGACGCGTTTTCGATGCCTGCTGAGCTGTTCTACGGCCGGTTTAACGGCGGGCTCCATCCCGATAACGGGGATATCTACATACCGTTCGCGTAATTGTTGTATTGCAATGCTTGTAGCTGTGTTACAAGCAACGACCAGCGCTTTAATGTTTTTTGAACGTAAAAATTCGACAGCTTCCAAAATATAACGAATAACTTCTTCTTTCGGTTTTGTTCCGTAGGGAACATGAGCAGTATCGGCATAATAAATGAAGTGTTCTGACGGTAATTGTTTAAGAGCGTGAACCAGAACGGTCACGCCCCCCATACCCGAATCAAAAAAAGCTACCGGATGATCATTCATAGCATATTATAACGGAGAGAGTGGGATTCGAACCCACGGTACCAAGTAAATGGTACAACAGATTTCGAGTCTGCCGCTTTCGACCACTCAGCCATCTCTCCAGGTACAACTACAGTCGTTCAATATTTTCGGCCACAACGCCCTTGGCGGCATTTCTCGTATCAAACAGCATGTCCGAATGTTTCGCTACAAATGCAAGGTCATAACACGTATGATCGGTGATCAATATAGCGATATCATATTTTTTCAAATTCTTTTCGGTAAGTTCTTGTGATACGAACGTATGGCCCTCATGTTCAAAATCAGGGATGAACGGGTCATTATATTCGACAGTTGCGCCGTTTTTCAATAAATGTTCGATCACTTTCAACGCAGGGCTTTCACGCAGATCATCAATGTCCTTTTTATACGCAACGCCTACAATAAATACTTTAGCGCCGTTCAGTGCTTTCTTTTTCGAATTGAGCATTTTCATCGCGCGTTCCACCGTATATTCCGGCATATAAATATTGATCTCACCGCTGAGTTCGATCAGACGGGTATGATAATCATATTCGCGTGCCTTCCAGGTCAGGTAGAATGGATCAAGCGGAATACAATGGCCTCCGATACCGGGCCCCGGATAGAACGGCATGAACCCGTACGGTTTTGTCTTTGCCGCTTCAATTACTTCCCACACGTCGATTCCCATGCGATGACACATGATGGCCATTTCATTCATAAACCCGATATTAATATTGCGGAAACTGTTTTCCAGTATTTTTTCAAGTTCGGCAACCTTCGGGCTGCTTACTTCGAATATCTCCGCTTGGATAACATTTTTATAGAACATTACCGAAAGATCGGTACATTCCTTTGATACACCGCCGACTACCTTTGGCGTGTTGTGTGTTTTATACACTTTATTACCCGGATCCACACGCTCAGGCGAAAATGCAAGATAAATGTCTTTTCCGACCTTCAATCCGTCTCTTTCAAGTATCGGCATGACCACTTCTTCGGTTGTTCCGGGGTAGGTGGTGCTTTCTAAGACGACAACGGTATTGGGTTTCAAGTATTTTGCTACCGATTCAGATGAGCTTACTACATAACTGATATCCGGTTGGTGATATTTATCAAGAGGAGTCGGTACTGCGATACAGATGAAATCACATTCTTTTATCCGTGAATAATCCGTCGTAGCAGTCATTTTTTTCGCTTTAATGATATCTGTCAGATCTTGATCAACAACATCGGCAATATAATTGTCGCCTTTATTAACCTGGTCGACACGGCGTTGTAATATATCGAAGCCGATAACAGGATAACCGGCTTTTGCAACCTCTACTGCCAACGGTAAACCGACATAACCGAGCCCAACAACTCCGACTACAGCGTCACGGTCCTGGATCTTTTTTCGCAGCAACAGATTTTTTTTGTCCGCCATACAGCCACTCCCTTTTTTTCAGCAGATTATACCTGATAGGATTATTATTTCAAGCATATTTTGTCTGAAGCTTTGTTATAACGCTGTCACAAATATCTTTTTGAGTATATCAAGTTGAGAATACCATCCCGCAATACCGATCCTATTCAGTCGTAAAAGACCAGTATCAGGAAAATTACGACCTTCATCGGTTGTAAAAGACATTAAATATCCGCTGTTACCCACATCTATGATCGATTCTCCGTCATAAAACCCGATCGGAAAAGCAAAAATATCAACAGGCTTTCCTGTGATCGCTTCCAATTTTATTTTAGATTCCGTGAGTTGTCGTATACGTTCTTTCCGTGTAAACTTTGTTACCGGTATATGATCGATACAATGAGAGCCGAAAAAAACAAGCCCGCTGTCGGACATTTCTTTTATCTGATCTGCGGTAAGCATATTTTCAGGGACATTTTCTCGTTTATATCCGCCTTTTGTATACCCTTCTGCTCCGATCGCGTCAATGATCATAAAAATATGCACGGGAATCTTATACTTTTTTACAATAGGAAATAATTTTGTATAATTATCACGATAGCCGTCATCAAGCGTTATCATTACTTTTTTTTCAAAATAATTTGGATCATTCCTGTTTTGTAAATAATCTTTATAGGAAATGAATGTATACCCGAATTTTTGCAACATCAATATCTGACGTTCGAATTTTTCAGGCGAAACATAAAGACCTTTGATTTTAGCCTCTGGTTTTGCATGATCAATTTTATGATACATGAGAATGATGATACCCGGCCTATTAACCGCATAAAAAGTACATGCTACAAGCACCATAAAAAGAGATAAGACCGTTAGAAATAATATTCTTGTGATTTTATAACGTTTTGTCATTATCATTCCTTTTTAAATCAACTATCTTAAAATATACACTCATTCCGGAAATGGCATGCAGTAATGATAAGTAAAAACCAAACACGCCGTCTCGTACGGCCCCGCGAGATATATAGAGGTCAATGAAATAGTGAAAAAACCGCAAAACCGATGTTCCGTATAATGACGATAGTGACCGTTTTTTTTCTTTATCGTATGATTGTCGAGCTAAAAGAGACGTGTACGCATTCATTTTAGTAAAATACTGTTCCATGGTGTCATATGTATAATGCAGCATCGGTTCTTTTAATCGGGAAACGTTGCCGTCGATCAACACTTTTTCATGCACCTCACGCTGTAAGGTCATCGATCCTTTTGCCCGTTTAAAAAAACGTAAACTTCGTGCCGGCCACATATGCTTCATTTCTCTGCCGCAAACAAAATTTCTGCGAGGTATCTCATATCCGTCAACAGGATGATCATTCTCATTACTAATTGTTACTATTCTCTTTTTCAGTTCCGATGTGATCCGCTCATCGGCATCAAGAAACACTATCCAAGCTCCTTGAGCCTTTTCAATTCCAAACTGCCGCTGTTGTGCAAACCCCGGCCAAGGATTTATTATGACCTTAGCACCTTTCTCTTTTGCAATCGTCACTGTTGAATCTGAAGAACAAGAATCGATCACCAACACTTCATCGGCAAATAAAGCCGAGTCAATACATGCACCTATATGTTTTTCTTCATTGAAGGCTATAATTACTACTGATAATTTCATTTTTTCTTCTCCAAAGCCTTTTTATATACGGCAATGACTGCATTGTTACCGTCAGCTTCATCGATCTTTCTCTTAACAATACTACAGGCTTTTTTCATCCTATCATATAATTGTGTGTCCGTCAAAAGCGTATCAATTGCCGTTATAAATTCTTTTTTATCTCCTGAAGGAAATAAAATACCGGTCTTTCCGTTTTCCACCACTTCAGGTATTCCGCCCACATCACTTGCGACCACAGGGACTGTATGATACAACGAATCCATTGCCGCAAAAGATAAACTTTCAAAATCACTCGGAACTACTGAAAGATATGAATCGGCAAAGATCGTCTGCAAGTCAGACCTGAATCCGAGAAAATAAACGGGTAATCCTTCTTTCCGGCAACGATATTCCAAATCATCTTTTAACGGACCATCTCCTGCGAATACTACACACACATCGGAATGCTTCTTTATCAATTCAGGAAGAATGTCGATAAGATACGATTGCCCTTTTCCTTCCACAAACCGACCTATACATGCAATGATTTTCTTACTCGGACACATAATCTCATGCCGTAATAATCCCTGAACGGCTTTTTGCTTCGTTACTGAATATGACGGAACAGTGATAACCTTTGAATTATCAAAAGATCGAATTGTTTTAAACGTATTCAATAGCTGCTGCCGTGTATATTCACTGACCGTTATGATCACATCTGCCAGCGAAGAAAACATAATCCGCCGCAGTAATGTCGGTTTCATGGAATAAGCAACATGACGGGTATGAACAACCGGTATATTAAGAATTTTTGCTGCTAAACCACCCAACCAATGATCATGATGGGAATGTGTATGAATGACATCGGGACGTTCATATATAAGAATAAAAAGAATTGAGAATAATGTTATTAGATCGGCATCCCCTAAAAACGGAAGACTATATTTCTTACCTGAGTATTCGCATAGTAATTTACAACGGTATTTTCCTATAAGAACGATCGAATGACCTTTTGTTTTTAAATCATCCATCAATGAAATATTGAATTTTTGAGCTCCGCCGTATCCATAAAATGCATCTATAAAGATTATTTTCATATTAAAGAACGATACGGAGAAGGTGGGATTTGAACCCACGGTACGGTTTCCCGTACGTACGCTTTCCAAGCGTATGCCTTAAACCACTCGGCCACCTCTCCAGGTGTTGAATACGGAGAGAGAGGGATTCGAACCCTCGTTAGCGCCTTAAAGCACTAAACATGATTAGCAATCATGCGCCTTCAGCCAGCTCGGCCATCTCTCCATGGAAAACGGAGGAGGTAGGATTCGAACCCACGTACGGTTACCCGTAAACGGTTTTCAAGACCGCCGCGATCAACCACTCTGCCACTCCTCCAGCGCCCATAACCGTATCAAAACACTATTTGGTTGTCAAGTATTTATTTTAAAAACGGGCTTTTAAATTATATTTACCTTAAATAAGTTTTATTATTCATTTATTTACCGGATCAATTCATATTGATAGGTGATATACTGAATCGAACAGAGGATGGAAAATAGATGGTTGTTATGATGATGGTATTAAGAAATATTATTTTTTCAAGATATTCTTTTCTTATTGTTATTATATAATTATAAAGATAGTAGCCGTAGTAGTGTCTGTGTTTATGTTTGTTCTTTGATGATTTGCTACATCGGCAATGAGTTACGCGAAGACGAAATGTGTATAAACATTGTGCATTATTGTGTTTTATTGTGCAGAAGATGCAAGAAATAAAACAAAGGGATAGTTATAAACAAATAAACACAACACAAGCACGGGTTATTCACATTTGTCTGATCCGTTAAGATTGTGAATATCATGTGTGTTACTGTAAAGAACCATGGGTAAAAAAGGCCTATTTGTGTTGTATCTTGTTATATAGTATGTAGATAAAATGTAAGAATCGTTTATTCACAAGAAATAGACTTGTTAATAACTTTAGAAAACCATTCGTTATCTTGTTGATATTTAGCGAGATAAAAAAAATAAAAATTTCCCTTGCGCAGTTATTTTAAACCTGTAATATGACTTGTAGGCAGTATATGCCGTCTCATTGAAAAGGTTGCACATATGAAGCGTGAAAAAATAAATTTTTTCTTGCGAAACAACGGGAAACCTGTAATATGATTGTTAGGCAATTATTGTTGCGTTGGTGAAAAGGGAGCATGGCGAATGGAACTAAAAGATACCATCATTGAAAAATTATCCTTGAAAATGGATAACAGGAATGTCCGCGATCTTTTTAAGGACGTACTTGTTAACCAATCTGGGGATACGGTTTCTTTCCATTCACACGACATGGTATTTCTCGAACGTATACGCGCGTTATTTGATAATGATCTCAAATTTGTTTTAAAAGAAAAATTCGGCGACGGATGTATAGTAGAATACGCCGTTGATCATAACAGAGCTGTCATGTCATCTTCGACAGTTCAACCAGAAACGGAAGATACCTCGCATAATCTTGACAGTCATTTTCAATTGGAAAATTTTGTTATCGGCAGAAGCAACGAGATGGCCTATTCAGCGGCGCTTGCTGTTGCGCAAAGTTACGGGAAATCGACCTATAATCCGTTCTTTATTTACGGCGAATCGGGATTAGGCAAGACACATCTTATGCAGGCGATCGGTAATAAGATATGCAAAACGAATAAACGAGTCAAATGCATGTATGTTACGGCCGATAAATTTCGTAATGAGCTCATCGATTCGATCAAAAACCGTACGACCGAGAAATTCCGCGACCAATACCGTCATGTTGACATTCTATTGATCGACGATATCCATGTCATTGAAAAATCGGAAGCGGTGCAGGAAGAATTTTTTCATACATTCAATGATCTTTATAAATTGAAAAAACAGATCGTCATCACAAGCGACCGTCCGCTGGCGGAGATCAATCTTGAAAAACGTTTGATCACACGCTTTGAATGGGGGCTGGTGACCGATATCAAAAAACCTGAACTTGAAACGCGCATTGCAATACTCAAGAAGAAAGCAGAAGCAATGGGCATGATGGTGCCCCCTGAGTTGTTGTTTTTCATTGCCGATAATGTAACGAGCAACGTTCGTAAGCTTGAAGGATGTTTAAAACGCCTTGAGTTTTACCAGCGGTTGTCCGGTAAGATCTCAAATCTTTCTCAAAATGACGTTCAATCGCTTTTAGTTGATTTCTTCGACAACAATCTGCGCGATATCACCATTGATTCCATCAAAAAAAGCGTTGCGGCGTTTTTTAACATTACCGTAAAAATGCTCGAAGGCAAACGGCGCAATAAAGAAATTGTTATGCCGAGGTTCATTGCGATGCATCTTGCGCGCAAATATACGAAAGATACGTTGCAGTCGATCGGGGATGCTTTCGGCGGCCGCGATCATGCCGGCGTTATCAATGCTTGTTCTAAAATCGAAGAACGTCTCAATAATGATCTGTCTTTTAAAAATGAGATGGATAAAATCATCACCTTCTTAAACAACGGAGGAAAGTGACATGAAATTCGTACTCAATCGCGAGATAGTGCTAAAACCGGCCAACAGCGTCCGTAATATCATAAATCCGAAAGCCGTGAATGAATTATTGCAGAACATGCTGTTTACCATTGAAGACGGAAAACTTACGCTTGAGGGGTCCGACCTTGAGGTGGGTGTTCGTTACTCTGTTCCTCTTGAAGAAACAGAAGGCACCGGAAAGATCACCGTGCCTGCCGACAAATTTGTCCGTATCATTGCGGATGCCGCCGATGAACATGTGAATGTCATTGTCGACAACAACCGCATGTATATAGCTTCGGGCAGCGCGAAATTTGAATTATTGCTGCGCGACGCGGGCGATTATCCGGTTTTTCCGGAATGGTCCGACGGAAGTTCCTTTACGATCCCGTTTGCAACGTTGAAAGAAATGATCAAGCGTACCATATTTGCCACAGCCACCGACAGCGCCCGTTATGTTTTTCGCGGAGTGCTTTTTGAGATCAACGGCAACGAACTGCATTTAGTGGCCACGGATTCTCATGTGCTGGCGCGTGCCATCGGCAAACTTGATACCGTGAGCGTACAGGAAGATTTGAAGGTTGTGGTTCCGCGCAAAGTGCTCGACGAACTTATCAACAGCGATTATTCCGGCGCCGTGACGGTCCATTTTAATAAACAGAACATTCGTTTTGAGTTTGAACAGGTCATTTTTGTTTCGCGCCTCATCGACGCAAAATTCCCGGAATATCAGAAGGTTATCCCTTCGATCAACAACAAGATCGCCCAGATCACCAAAAACGAACTTATGAATTCTTTTAAACGCGTCGGCGTTTTTGTCAATAAAGAATCGGGCCGCGTGTCCTTATCGTTTGATACCGATAAGTTGAAGGTCACCGCACGTATGAACGAGATTGGCGTTGCAGAAGACCTGATCCCGGCGCAGTATGCAAGTGAGCCGATACGTATCGATTTCAACTTTCGCTATCTGCGAGAGATACTCGCATCGGCTGTTGAAGAGAACTGTATGCTCAAACTGTATGATTCACAGAGCGCTGTGATCGTGAATATGGGCGAAGCGGACCAATATCTTTGGGTCATCATGCCTTTGGTACAGATCGACTGATATCGGCTGACGGGATATCCATGACCGTACGGTCGCTCACACTCTACAATTTTCGAAATTTTAATGAAGTAACCGTTCCTTTTTCGGGACGGTTCACGTTCATTCGCGGTGAGAACGGTGCCGGCAAGACCAATCTGTTGGAATCGTTGTATTGTTTGGGCAGATGCCGCAGCTTCCGAAAAGCAGGATTTCCCGATATGGTGCGGCACAACGAACAGTATTTCCGTCTTGAAGCGAATGTCGGCTCAGATCAGTTATATTTTTTCTTTGACCGCGATGCCGGGGCGGCACACGGGCTTGGCGAAAAGAAATTACCGGCGAAAGAGTATGTCGGCCGTATCGCTCCATTTGCAGTGACACGCGAATTATTTAATCTTATTTACTATTCACCTGCCGAGATGCGTTTACATATCGATCAATTGATGGCTTCATTCGATCCGGACTATTATATGGCCGCGCTCAAATTCCGGAAAGTGCTCGACGAACGGAATGCCGTTCTCCGTCAGCGGCCGGTATCAACGGTTGATCTCGACGTTTGGGACGGTTTTTACCGAGATTTCGCTCGTACGGTCACAGAAAAACGGCAGGCATTCACGATAGCGTTGAATGAAGAGATGGCGGTAATGTATCGCAGATTGTTTACCGACGTACACGCCGAGCTTGTGTATACGCCGTCATTTTCAGATGAACGCTTTGAGCAATCGCGTGGATCAGATATCGAACGAGGCACATCCACACTCGGGCCGCATCGCGACCGATATGAACCGCGGATAAACGGAAAAACCTGTATTACGTCCGCATCACAAGGGCAGGCGAAGAGTTTTGTGATCGCTCTTACCGCTACCGTTCTTACGATGTACCGAAAAAAGGGCGGCGAAAATGGTATAATACTTTTGGATGATGTGTTTGAAGAACTCGACAGCGGGCGTAAAGATCTTGTGTTCGGCGTGTTCAACGATTTTGCCATGCAGACATTCATTACCGGCACCGAGCCGTTCGGTACACGGATCGCCGGATCAAAAGAATTGATCTGTGCCGGCGGATCGATCAACGAGGTTTAAACAAATGGACAATATTAGCGATATAATTAAAAAAATAATGTTACGCACGGAATCGCTGTTGCCGGATATAGCCGTGAATTGGGTGACTTTCGTCGGGGAAGACGCGGCACAGGAAACAGAACCGCTGTACCTTAAAAACGGCCGGCTTACGGTGAAATGCTCATCATCCGTCTGGGTGCAGGAGATGCTTTTCGGCAAGAAAAAGACGATCGAGGCGATCAATGCTTATTTTAAGCAGGATGTTGTAAAAGATATATCGTTGCGGCAATAAAAAAGGAAGGTAAGTATGTTTGAAGATTATTTAAACAAGATCAAGTCATCGATTGATGTGGCAAAATTGACGGAACTGTATAATGACGTATCACAAAAGATATCCGACGAGAAAAAACGGCTTGAATTGATCGCCACAATTCACCGGAAAACGGCAGACTTGTGCGGTGTAGCTGAGAAGGCTGTTGCAGATCTTGCAGATTCGAAGACCGTCGATGAACTGGAAAAAGGTTGGGAGCTGCTCAAAGGACAGATACAAAACGGCGAATTGCTCAAACAGTTGGAAAAATATAAAGAGATCATAAAGGAAAAGATTCAGGGATTGTAATCGGGTTTTTTGCATGCCTATTTTTTGAATCGGTTCTTTTCGAGACGATATCAATCCAAGCTTCATTGATATTTTGTAAAAAACAGCGGAGCATGCTCCGCTGTTTTGTTACGTTTTGATTTAATAATTGATTATGATCTATAGAATTCTTCAAATACAAGTGTCATCGATAAGTGGTCCTGCACACCTGCGGTCTCTCGTACGGAATGCA
>CAZIJP010000018.1:0-28592 GCA_964539615.1 uncultured bacterium | reverse complement strand
CCGAGATTAGCATTGGCAGAGATGACCATGATACCATCTGCAAAATAACCAAGGCGCCCGGTATTGGTGTCGAATACTTCGCCGTTGAAAGCATATTCAAGGCCGAAATTTGACCAGTATTCTTTATTGTCGATACCGTGGAAAGCGATCATATCTTGACCGTCAAAGCCGGGGATATAACCGAAATTTAGTTTAAAATTGGTCTTATCGCTTGCTTTGTATGTGCCGTATGCATATGCGAAATACGAGAAAGTGTGATACGGATCGTAAGTAAGATCAGCTTCAACAGCATTAGAAGTAGGGTCTTCTTCAATGCTTTCTACAAGAAGATCGGTACGGCCGATTCCTTCGGTAAGGTAAATGAATTGTGCGCCGACAGTGGTGGTATCAGAAAGCTTGTCGGACATTCCTGCAGCAAGCCATAACGAATTAGCGTTGGCAGTATTTTTTGTCAACTCAAGATGTTCATCGGTGTCGACATACGGAGTGATGATCTTCAAGTTGGTGGCTTTGCCGTTCATATAATACGCGCCGAACATAAGATTCATAGAGGTACTCATGGTATAATTCATATCAAACATACCGTAATGAAGGTCTGACCAAGCTGAATTAACAACCGGAATGAGTTTGATCTGTGTAGTTGCCGTTGTACTTACTGAAGCGCCGTTTAAATTGCCCATACGGTCGTTCAGATAAACATACCCGAAAGTAAGTTTTACGTTTTCCATTTTCGGGGTGATCAACAGGCCGACAGCGTCTTCATCAAACATAGCGCCGCCGAAAGAATCTTTAACAGGCAGTAACCCGAAGCGGATCGCCAAAGAATCCATTGCATCCGGTTTGAAATCAAGATACAAATGCTTGGTTTCAACATTGATGCCGTCACGAGGCATGCCTTTTCCAAGCTCGCCCCATTTAAGATCGCCGATCTCAAGACCATAGGTGAAAGACAGGGAATCGCTCATTTTTGCGTTCATGTAAAAACGAAGACGGGAATCCACGAATTGAGAGATGTCGCCGTCCACAACCGGCGCTTTGTACATTTCCGTACGGGTGCGGAATTCACCTTTCCAAGAGAATGTTGTTCCCTCGGCATACACGATAACTCCGATGACCATCAGTACCATTACCAACAGTAACTTTTTCATAATGCAACCTCCTATTTTGTGCATTTTCACACGATAACTCTACAGTAACAGCGTATCAAAACCATATTCACAGTTCCTTGTTCACGTAATCACATGCACGGCATTTGCTTTGAACGTTAGCCAAACTGAAGCGTCAACGGACAAACCGAGCCGCTCATATGAAGCTTTAGTGACAAGCGCGTTCATTGAAACACCGGTATCGGTATTGATCAAAATACCGCTTTCAAAACTTTCCACTTTTTTTATTGTGCCGCGGATCGAGTTCACTGCGCTTGAATCCAGTTTTTCCTTTGATACGATGATCTCGCGCGGATCGATGGCTATCGTCACGGTACCCGGTTCGTATCGCTCAACGAAGACCGACACGCCGTCGGTCAGATGAAGTGCGGATAATCCATTGCCTTCCTCTTTTAAAATGCCGGTAAAGATATTCTCATACGGCATATTTTTGATTTGGCCGTTAATAAGTGAGATTACCGAGCCGGTCAATCGGTAAGCCTGGTCGCGGTTGTGCGTGGTCATCAGTATCGTTGCGTTGTTATCCTTATTCAATGATGTGATCACGGATTCAACTGCAGTGATGTTTTTCTTGTCGATATTTGATGTCGGCTCGTCCAGGATATATACCTGAGCGTCTATCACAAAATTCCTGGCAAGCGCAACTCGTTGCGCTTCACCGCCGGAAAGTTCATGCGGTTTTCTTCGAGCCAAAGCAGCGATCCCCAAACGATCCATTATTTCATGTACGTTATTTTTTATTTCAATTTCAGGGATATTGCGTAGTCTGAGTCCGTATGCGATATTGTCAAAAACGCTCATGGTAAAAAGATAGGTGTTCTGCAGGCAATAGCTGATATTTCTCCGCATAGCGATCAGTTTTTTGTGGTCGTTGTAGGGTACCGATTCGCCGTTAAATGCGAACATACCGCTATCAGGTTTATCGAGCAATGCCATAAGATTCAGCAATGTTGATTTACCCGACCCGTTCGGGCCGACGATTGCGTGTATGCCTCCGCGTTCGATCGAGAAATCATCCACCGAAAGCGTAAAATCCGGATAAGACCTGCGGATATCAGTTAATTTATACTGTGCCATAACCCATATACCGTTTCATATGATTGAACATGATATTCACGCCGAACGCTACCAGCAGCAAAACCAATCCCAGCGCTATACCCATTGCAAACTCGCCTTTGCTTGTTTCCAATGCGATCGCTGTTGTTATGGTTCTTGTATAATGCCTGATATTGCCGCCGAGCATCATTGATACGCCTACTTCTGCGAACACTCTGCCGAATGCCGAGATCACAGCGGCCATGATGCCGTAACGGGCTTCGCTTATTACCATACGCACTGCCTGACGTTTTGATGCCCCGAGCGATAGCACCGTTGGCTGGATACGTTTGTCCAACGCATTGACCGCCGATACGGTAAGCGAAATGATGATCGGCATAATGAGAATGACTTGACCGATAATCACGGCAGTTTGAGTAAATAAAAGATCAAGATTCCCAAAAGGTCCGCGGCGTGTAAGAAATGAATAAACCATCAATCCAACCACAACGGTTGGAAATGACATCAATGTATTTGATGCCGTTATCATCGCCTTGCGACCGGGAAAACGACTTATGACAAGCGATATCCCGACAGGTATGCCTAAAAGTGAAGCAACCAATATAGAAATAATAGCGAGCTTTAATGACACATAAACAGTGAATAAAAATTCCGGATCTGCTGTGGCAATGATTTTCAAAGCCTCTACAAATCCGTTGGTGATATATTCCATAGCTCCCTTATATAATGCTGCTCAGCGGTTGGGCCGAGCAGCCGGCGGACAGTATAGCGTATTATTTGGGAATTGTGTTGTTATAATATAACTGTTTTCCGTTAATTTTATAGTTTTCAACGATTTTAATACCTTCAGGGGATGTAAGCCACCATACCATTGCCATAGCCAGTTCATAATTAACGTGAGGATACTTATAAGGACTTACCGCAATCACGCCATATGGATTCAGTAATTCTTTGTCGCCTTCGACCATAACTTTCAGACGTGTAGTTTTTTCGGCGAATAGAAAGGAGGCGCGATCGATCATGACATAGCCGTTTTTTTCATCGGCAATTTTCAACGTCTGATTCATGCCTTGTCCCGCTTCAAGATACCACGGATTGGCTGTTTTTGTCGGTTTAAGATTATTTTTCTTCCACAAAGAAAGTTCTTTCACGTGTGTGCCTGAATTGTCGCCGCGGGAAACGAAAACCGATCCTTTTTCGAATATGCGCTTAAGCGCTTCTGACGCATCGGTAAGCCCTTTTATTTTAGCAGGGTCTTTCTCGGGGCCGAGAATCAGGAAGTCGTTGTACATAACGTCACGGCGGTTCACACCGTAACCGTCTGTTACGAATTTATCCTCAAGTTCACGTGCATGAACAAGCACGACGTCTACATCGCCGTTCTCGCCATGCTTGATCGCTTTGCCGGTACCGACGGAAATGATATGCACTTTGCAATTGTATTTTTCCTCGAACGGTTTGAAAAGAACATCAAGCAGACCGGTCTCATAGGTACTGGTTGTTGTTGCAAGTTTCAAAATCCTTTCTTCAGCATTGACAGACGAAAAAGCCATGAAAATGATACTCAGAGCGAGAAATAATGACAGAAATCTTTTCATACTGTTATCCTCCTTTTTGCGATATGTTTCTGCGAACACATCACGAAGAGTATAAGGAAAAACACCCAAAAAGCAATAAGAAATTTTGTTAAAAATAAAGGAACCCGGAGAGCTGACGCTCCCCGGTAATGACGATCAATCGTCTACGCCGACCATGACGTTTGAGGCTTTTATGACCGCGTAAACAGGCGATCCTTTTTTCAATTTCAGATTCTCTGCCGATTCCTTGGTAATAATGGAAGAAATTTCTACACCGTCGGCGATTTCTATGATCACTTCGGTGTTTACGGCGCCCACGGTCATGTTTTTTACAATTCCCTTGAGTTGATTACGCGCGCTTATTTTCATGGTATCACCTCCGTCTACAGTAGTATAGTGCGATTTTACTTTGTATCAATGAGTAGATGTCATTTGTATCGAAGAAATATACATTTTACGGACACGATAGTAAAGAGGATAATAAAAAAAACACTTCTCAAGTTCTGCCACATGAAGTATACTAAACGGTGCATAATTATAAGCGGAGGATAGTATGATGAGATACTTGATGTTATTATTTCTCTTGATCATTTTGGCCCAACTTCCTTCTTACGGGAAATTAACATTGACGGATGAGGAAAAAAAATATCTAGCGGACCATAATACGATAATATTTACCGGGCAAAGCATGTATCCGCCGTTTGAGTTTATTGAAAATACTGCCTATGACGGAATGACCATCGAGCTGATACGATGGCTGGGTGCCGAGCTCGGGTTCAATCCGGAATTTTTACCTACGTCGTTCGCTGAAGCGCAAAAAAATGTCATTGATGGCAAGGCTGATGTTTTAACAAGTTTTTTCTTTAGTGTCGAACGTGATAAGCTGTTTGATTTCACATCGATCGTTTTTGAGATACCGGGTACAATATTTGTTAAAAAAGATAGGCCTGATATAAAAAACTTACAGGATCTTAATAATAAGATTATAAGTGTACAGGAAGGCGATTATGCGCTTGAGTTTTTAAAAGAGAAGAATATCAAATATGTGCCGTCTTTTACGAAGAATTTTGCCGAAGCTACCGATCTGGTATTAAACGGAAAAGCTGATGCATTGATAGGCGATGAGCAGATCGTTCTATATCATGTATACAAATCAGGGAAAAGCGACCTGCTTAAAAAAGCCGGCGAACCATTGTTCATAGGTCAGGACTCGATGGCGGTTAAAGACGGCAACAAAGTATTGCTCAGTATCATCAATAAAGGCATTGATCATGCGCGGAACAGTGGGATCATTACGAAAATATACCGCAAATGGCTTGGCACGGAATTGAGCCAAAATCAAAATTTTTGGGTTACGTACGGATCATACATCAAGGGTGTCACCGGTCTTTTGGTGTTCATGCTTGCGATTTCATGGTATTGGAACAGGAGTTTGAAAAAGCAGATCAAGCATCATACGCGTGCTTTGCAAAATGCCAATGAACTATTGAAAAATGATATAGACAAACGTATCCGTATAGAAAATGACCTTAAAGCGAGTGAGGAAAAATATCGCGTGCTTGTTGCCAAACTTCCCGATATCATTTTGGTACATGAAAAAGGAAAAGTGGCTTACATCAATGATGAGATCTATAAAGCAATAGGATTTAAGCCTGAACAGCTTATCGGGAAGCAAATATTTGAATTTATTCATCCTGATGACAGAGAACTTGTAAAAAAGATCATGGCTAAACGGGAACATAATGAAAATGTGCCCGATTATTACGAGATCCGGATATTGACAAGCACACACGATTATCACGATTTTGAGGTACGCGCTTCTATGATAGAATATAATTTAGTAGCCATGACATTGACCGTGCTTACCGATGTAACTCAACGAAAAGCTGCCGAACGTGCACTTGTCGAGTCCGAGGAGAATTACAGGAATACCGTTGAAATGCTGCCTGTCGGTGTCTATGAATTTGATAAACAAGGTTTCTTTACGTATGCAAATGCAAAAGCAATGGAAATGTTCGGTTATTCTATTGATAATCTATTTCACACGCTCAATGTATTGCAGGTAATAGTTCCTGAAGATCATGCCAGAGCCCAGGAGAACATTAAAAAGCTTATGGGTTCCAAAGACAATTTAATCGGTATTTATACAGCGGTGAAAAAAGACAGCTCATTATTTCCCATCGAAATCCATTCAAATGTTTATTATAGAAACGGCGAACCGTGTGGATTGCGCGGTATTATAATTGATATAACTGAAAAGAAACGGATGGAAGAGGAAGCTCTGCGTACAAACAAACTTGAATCAGTCGGTTTATTGGCCGGCGGTATCGCTCATGACTTTAACAATATTCTCACTGCCATTGTCGGAAATATTAATTTAACAAAAATGAAAATTAACGATCGAAATTTAGCAGAGGCCTATCTTAGTGATGCTGCAAAAGCTTGTCAAAGGGCAAAAGATCTTACATTCCAGCTTCTTACTTTTGCCAAAGGGGGCGAACCTGTTCGTGAAAATGCAGTTTTGAATGATATCATTAAAGATTCGGCATCATTCTCGTTGCGCGGATCTAATTGTACCGGTGATTTTACTATTGCAGAAGATCTTTGGATGTCGGCTATCGACCGCGGGCAATTTAGCCGAGTAATTCATAATATTGTTATCAATGCCGTTCAAGCAATGTCTGAAGGCGGTACGGTCAAGATAACTGCTGAAAACACTACGGTGCCGGCTGACAACGAGATCAAGCTCCATCCCGGGGCTTATGTGTGTATTCGGATCAGTGATAATGGAAACGGTATCCCGCAGGAGCAATTGCAGAAAATATTCGACCCGTATTATACTACAAAACATAACGGCAGCGGATTGGGATTGGCGATCGTTTTCTCGATAATATCCAAACATCAGGGAAAGATAATCGTTGAGTCTGAAATGGGGCACGGCAGTTGTTTCTCAATTTACCTGCCTGCGATCAAAGCGCATGAAATTGATAAAAAACAGGATGAGTCAAAGGAAGTATTTTTTACTGACAACGTGTTGTTCATGGATGATGAGGATATGCTGAGATCGGTCGCAAAAGGGATGCTGGAGCATTTCGGATGTACGGTAACCTTGGCTGTGGATGGTGTGGACGCAATCGAAAAGTATAAGCAGTCGTTTAAAAAAGTTCCTTTCAGTATAATGATCTTTGATCTTACCGTCCCCGGCAAAATGGGCGGCCTCGAAGCGGTCAAAGAGATCCGAATGATCGATAAAAACATCCCTGTGATCGTGACAAGCGGGTATACCGATGCGTCGGTGATGTCCCGTTATTCTGATTACGGATTTACCGGTATGTTGCAAAAACCATTCACGATCGATGATATAAGGAAAATATTGAACGAGATCCATGAGAATGATGCTTGATCATAGTTACAATGGAAAGAGGTGTTGTTTTTGCTAAAATATTCAGGAATTAAATTAAAAATTTGCATTCCAAAAAACCTTGAAAATTAAATAAACACTGCTATACTAGAGGTAAGTAACTAAACAATAAGGAGGTACTGATCATGAAAAAGATGTTCACGTTTCTGGCTCTTGTGCTTGCCGTAGCATGGGGGACAGTATCTGCTGACGGCGAGATGGTACAAGAGTTGGATAAAGGTAGCATTGATTGGTCACATCTGGTCATTTACGCCACCGGTATTGGTGCGCCCAATCCCAATATGCCGCAAGGTACTCAACGCCCGATAACCAAACGCGCTGCAATGCAGGACGCTTATCGCAACCTGTTGGAGATCGTTCAGGGAGTAAATATAACCTCTGAAACGACAGTTGAAAATTTCATGTTGAAAGACGATGTCATTCGTTCTAAAGTTGAAGGACTTATTAAAAACTTTAAAGAAGACAAAGTAAAATACATGTCTGACGGCACGATCGAAGTAACGATCAAAATGGTTGTAACCGGCGAACTTGCAAAAACTCTGCTTCCGCTCTACGGGCAGCAGAAAGAGATACCTGTAGTGTCAGGATCCGTTTCCGATACCGAAAAAGCCATCGAATATACCGGCCTTATCATTGATGCACGTAATTTTACCGTTCTGCCGTGTATGGCTCCGAAAGTATTCAACGATGATAATACACCGATCTATGACGCGAGCTATGTTGATGCAGACTATGCCGTAAAAATGGGTGTTGTCGGCTACAGCAAAGATGTGGAAAATGCAAAAAGAGACGAACGCGTTGTTGGCAATCCGCTCGTTATTGTTGCTTCCAAGACGGCTTCAAACAGCATGGATATTTATATTAACGGCGCAGATGCGGTAAAAGTTACCAATAATGTGAAATTGCTCGAAGCCGTTAAAAAATGTAAAGTCATGTTTGTAATTAAATAAATGGAGAAATTATTATGAAAAAACTATTAATCATTGCAGCCGTTTTGACCGCTGTTCTTTTCGGATGCGGTCCGGAACCGAGAAAAGAACAAGGCTTAATGGATACTCCTGAGACCCATTATAAACAGGGTATGAAGTTCATAGCGGAAAAAGAATGGGAAAAAGCATTCAACGAATTCAAACTTGCAGCTACAATGAATCCGAAATATGCACCTGCGTATGAAGGTTATGCAGAATGCTATCTCGGTGAAAAAAAACTTCCTGCAGCTCTTGAAAATGCAGACGAAGCTATCAGCAAAGACGGGAAATATTATCGCGGATATCTCGTTCGCGGTAAGGTTTACCTCGCCATGGGTGAATATAAAAAAGCGCTCAATAACTTTGAAAAATCTTTTGAGCTCACTGCATCTCCTGAAAATGCACGTATGGCAGGATATGCCAATTTCCGTATGGGCGAATTTGAAGATGCACGCAAATGGTATCAAAAAGCTTTAGGTATCAAAGCCAACGATGAAACTACAATGGCTATGATGACCGAACTCAGCGAGATCGAGATGGCCATCCCGGGTATGGGTAAGACCGCTCGCCGTATCGCTCTTTCCGGTGTTGTAACCCGTGCGGACATCGCAGCCCTCTTTATTGATGAATTGAATATAGAAAAATTCTTTAAAGAAGACCCGAAATTCGGGTTTGTTGCATATGGTGACCCTGCAAGCGACAAAAAAGCCGTTGTTATCCCTGACATTCCAGCTGACTTCTGGGCACGTTCTTTTGTAGAACGTTCAGTTGCTTACGGGATCATGGAAGTATTCCCAACCGGCAATTTTGAACCGAAACGTGAGATCACCAAAACTGAGTATGCCCGCTATATCGCCGGCATAATCATGAAACTTTCTAAAGAAAAAGATCTCGCTACCAAATTCGTAGGTAGCCCGTCACCGTTCAAAGATGTGCCGGGTTCTCACTTCGCATTCAACGATATCATGATCTGCACAAGCCGTAATATCCTTGATGCAAACATAAGCGGTGAATTCGGAGTCAGCGACAAAGTGCCCGGGCGTTATGCAGTTCTTGCGATCAAGAAACTAAAAACAGTTCTCGAAAACAGATAAGCCGTAGAAAAGCGGGGTGAAAACCCCGCTTTTCTTCATTAATAAAGGCGGTTTATGAAAGACAATGAGATAATTCAATTGCTGGCTTCAAAGCCTTTTTTCATTGGTATGACCCATCAGGACATTGCCGATATTGTCCATTATTGCGAGATCAAAAAGTATCAAAAAGGTGATGTCATTATAAAAGAAGGAGATCTTTCACGTATCATGTATGTGATACTGAACGGATCTGTATCAATTTATAAAGGCGATATCGAAGAAGGCGTGAAGCTGATCGAACTCGAAGGTGATGATAAGCTGATCACACTGTATAAAGGGACGTTCTTCGGAGAAATGTCTGTTATCGATCTGGAACCTCGCTCAGCATCGGTCATTGCAAAAGAAGAAGCTGAATTGATAGAGATCGATTTTGAAAAATTGAATCCGTTGTTTATGGAAAACAAAGAGATCATAGTCATACTGATGCAAAATATCAGTAAAATGCTATCCCGAAGATTACGTCGCATGGATGAGCTGATGTATGAGATGACCAAGAAAAAAGAAGCAGAAGGGTCACAATTTTATTCTGCCGATAAGGTTTTGGATGCTTTGAAAGCAGGTAAAGCGGTCATTGGTTCAACCAATGCACAACGGCAACCTGATTTTATGACGATCGGTTGGGGACTTTTGGGAGTGTTGTGGAACAAGCCGGTGTTTGGAGCATTTATTCGCCCAAGCAGATACACGTATGCGAATGTAATATCATCCGGTTTATTTACGGTGTCGGTATTTTTTGATGATAATCATAAAGCATTGCTCAACTATTGCGGTTCCGTAAGTTTTTATAAAGAAAATAAAGTAGAAATAAAGAATATTCCTTACACGATGACCTCTGATGGGATGCCGTATATCACTGACGCTGATATTGTGTTCGAATGTAGGATCATAAGCGAGGAGTATTTACATAAGACACATATGCCCGCAGATGTGCGGTCTGTGTTCTATAAAAACGCCGATTACCATACGCTGTTTTTCGGAGAAATACTTAGGGAGATACGGACCCAGTCATGAGTGAAGATACACGTTCATTATGCGCTATTTGCGCATGGAGAGAATTTTGTCAAAAAAAGTTTTTTATGGAGAATGCATTGCATTGTCCGGATTATTCAAAGGATATTTCTCTGTTTCACGAAGACCAAAGAAAAGATAGCAAGAAGTCAGAATCCGAAGATGATGCTAACAGTAAGTCATCATGAAATATATCATTCTCAAAATCTGAAATAAAAAACGGTATGGAAAAAATTTTAAAGTTGTGTATACTGATTAGTGATGAATGTTTAGCGGTGTTTGTCACTATCGATTTTTAATAAGGAGGATATATGGCAAAAGAAAAAATGAGTGAGGTTCTTTTGGTTGAACCGGGAAAATCGTTTAATATTGCCAAATGGGATGCTGATTTTACGGCACAGTATAAAGATAAAGAAAAAGCCGTAGAGATATTAGAAAAAAACAGGAAACGTCTCGGAGAATTACAATATACACTGTATGCTGAGAACAAACATTCTCTGTTGATAATATTGCAAGGGATGGATGCTTCCGGCAAAGATGGTACGATCAGACACGTAATGTATGGGGTGAACCCGCAAGTATGTTCGGTAACATCGTTCAAAGCGCCTACATCTGAAGAATTGGACCATGACTTTTTATGGAGGATACATAATGCTGTCCCGCCACGCGGAGAGATCGGTATATTCAACCGTTCGCATTATGAAGATGTGCTTATCGTACGAGTTCATGACCTCGTGCCAAAAACGGTTTGGTCGACTCGTTATGAACAGATCAATGATTTTGAAAAAATGCTATCAAAAAATAATGTGACCATATTAAAATTCTTTCTGCATATCAGTAAGGATGAACAAAAGGAGCGTCTGCAGGAACGGTTGAACGATCCCACAAAGAATTGGAAAATGAATCCTGAAGATCTGAAAGAACGTGAACTTTGGGATGACTATCAAAAAGCATATGAAGTGGCAATTGAAAAATGTTCAACCAAATATGCACCATGGTACATAATTCCGGCAAACAAAAAGTGGTTCCGTAATATTGCCGTTTCCGAGATCATCATTGAAACGCTTGAGAATTTAAAAATGAAATTTCCGAAGCCTGACTTTGACCCGTCAACCGTTGTAGTAGAATGACGACCATTGATTACGATCTTTTAGCGAGGGATTATGCACAAAACAGAGGCGCTGATCCAAGTGTTCTTAAGAAAATTATTGAGGTATGCAAAACAGGATTTAAAGTATTAGAGATCGGATGCGGAACCGGAAATTATATCCGCAAAATACGAGATTTTACAGGAAGTGACTGTTACGGTGTCGATCCGTCTGAAGGCATGTTGTTTCATGTTAGCGATAAACAAGATATTCATTTTTCACAGGAAGCAGCAGAATATTTGTCATTTTCGAATGATCATTTTGATCTTGTGTATTCCGTAGATGTGGTTCATCATATAAAAGATGTTGGTTTATACTTTCAGGAAGCTTATAGGGTTCTGAAAAAGGGCGGTATACTGATAACGGCCACTGACTCAGAATGGATCATCCGAAATCGTATGCCGCTTTCACATTATTTCCCCGAGACCGTAGCAGCTGAATTAAAGCGATATCATTCGATCGATGCATTAAAAACTTGTATGGAGAAGGCCGGATTTGCTTCTATTGAAGAAATCATGACGGAAACACCATATGTTTTAACAACTGATACCCCATTTAGAAAGAAATCATTCTCTTCATTATTGCTGATCGATGATGAAGCATATCAGCATGGTTTACAATGTATAAATGATGATCTTGAAAAAGGTCCGATCAACTGTATCTCCCGTTATTCTCTAATTAGCGGAACAAAGGGATTATCTGATATTTGATTTCATATTTGACAGTATTTACAAGCAGTTATTATTGTGCTATATTCCTCCAATGAAAACAAATGAGCAGGGAGAATATGCATATGTCGGTGAATGTTCCATCATTATTAAAACCAAAACAAGATTCATTCAGCTTTCCTATCAATGCGTCAATTCATAATAACCTGCTTGGTACACTGCCAATATGCTGCCGTGAAAAACAATTTATCGGACATTATCGATACTGATTCTTATAAAAATCAATTGTTATCAGTACTATGAGAATAATATATACGGAGGTATTTTTATGAATGTTTTCACAACATTAAAAGAACGAGGATTTATAGAACAGTGTACCGATGAAAAAAAGGTGGTTGAGCTTTTTGAAAAGCCTATCGTGTGTTATACCGGCTTTGATCCGACAGGCGATTCTCTCCACGTCGGTCATCTCTTCCCGATCATGGCATTGATGCATATTGAGCGTGCAGGACATACGCCGATAGCGCTTCTTGGAGGGGGCACGGCAATGGTAGGCGATCCGAGCGGTAAGACCGAGATGCGGAAGATGTTGACCAAAGAACAGATCGCTGAAAACAAGAGATCTATTGCTGACCAAATGAAACGGTATCTTGATATAGACGGCGGGAAAACGTTGCTTATGGACAATGCCGATTGGCTAATGAATTTAAATTATGTAGATTTTCTTCGGGATATCGGACGTCATTTCAGCGTGAACCGTATGCTCGCGGCAGAGGCCTATAAAATGCGTATGGAGACCGGATTGTCATTTATTGAATTTAATTATCAGATCATGCAGGCCTATGATTTTCTGACATTGTTTCGTACAAAAAATTGCGTACTTCAGATGGGCGGTAATGACCAATGGGGCAATATTCTCGCAGGAGAGGACCTTATTCGCAGACTTGATGCGGTTGAAGTACATGCTATGACCTATCCGCTTCTTACAAATTCCGAAGGAAAGAAAATGGGTAAGACCGAAAGCGGTGCGGTGTGGCTTGATAAAACAAAATTATCGCCGTTTGATTATTTCCAATTCTGGCGCAATAGCGACGATCGTGATGTAGTAAAATTGCTGAAGTATTTTACTTTGCTGCCGATCGAAGAGATACGTGAAATGGAAAAATGGAAAGACGGGGACATCAATAAAGCGAAGGAAATATTGGCATTTGAAGCGACGAAACTCACCCATGGAGTGGAAGAAGCGCAGAAAGCGCTTGATGCTGCCCGTGCAATGTTTTCCGGAGCAAAGGCCTCGTTGGAAGGTATTCCTGAAACAGTGGTCTCTCGTGAAGAGATGAATACCGATATTGATATTATTTCATTGATCGTGAATGCAGGGCTTTCCCCGTCTCGTGGAGAAGCAAAGCGTCTGTTGCTTCAAGGCGGCGTAACGGTCAATGATGTTGTTATCACAGATTTTAAATTTACGGTGGCTGAAAAAGACTTTCCGGACGGTGCGCTGATCTTACGGTTAGGAAAAAAGAAATATCATAAATTCACATTGAGGTGATCGGAGACGGGGCACTATGCCCCGTTTTTATATGGAAAAACGTAAACGGTATCTCATTATGAATCTCATTGTTCCCGGATGGTTGCATCTGTATTTCAGGGAATATATTCGTTTTACATTGGTTATCGGAATTACGATAGTTAGTATAATTTTTATACTGACCGACGGATATTCAATAATGATTCAATTACTGGATCAGATAAAAACAGAACAACCTCTCTCGATCGAGAGGTTGTTTATATTTCGCATTATTTTCTTTTTTATTCTTATGAATGCGGTCTATTATGCTTCGCTCAGATATCTGATAAAAAAGATCGAATCATCTGATCCTACAGGTAGTTCAAAATAAGCAGTTAACGCAATAGTACCATTTTTTTAACACACTCGATATTTTTTACGGTAATTTTACATAAATAGACCCCGGACGGTAACCGTCTTCCGAGATCATCCTGTCCGTTCCAAATATATTCAACATGATCGGAGGAAGAATACAATGGTCCTTTTAAGAATACTTTTCTACCTTTTATATCAAATATTGTAATTGTTACCGGCTCAACACCGTCATAATCGAACCGTATAACTGCTTCTGATGAAAACGGGTTCGGATACGTTGCGAAAGTAACGGGTATCACAGGATCCGGTTCATCAATGCCTTCTTCCAAATGAACATCAACGGTGACCCATTCGTTGTTGACCACAATGCCGCTTATTTGCTTCGTTTTATATCCGGTTGCGCGTACTTCAAGCGTATAGGTGCCGTTGGCTGTTAAACGACGGTAACGGCCGAATGTTGGATCTGATCTCCGAATGGCAAGGTCTGCATTTTTGTATTGGACAATATCTACTTGCGCAGAAATCGGTAATCCGTCTTTGTCATAAACAATACCTTGAATCCCGGGACCGTTTAAGCAACGGTTGAAGAGTGCGATCGCACCTTGAAGATTATTTGTAGCAACTGTCTGTGAATTCGAATAATCTGGCAAAAAGCTAGTTGCAGTTTCGATCAAAAACTCAAAAGCTCCTGCTTTTTGATACATCCAGTAATAACTCATCGGTTCATTTGAATAATCATTCGCGTAATCATATGTACCGCCTGAAACTTTTGAGATTGCTGAAGCTATCGAGCTACCGATGGATGATATCAATGCCGATTCTCCAACGGAATGATTATTGACGCCGTTGCTGTAATAGATTATCTCTCCATATTGGTGATAGGTAATCGCAGCCAAAGGTTGCAGGGCAAGGACTTGATTGCGTTTCGCAGTGGTTTCTGCCTCAGAAAATACATCAGGGCCTTTATAAACCAATGATTCCGGATCACTTGAGCCTGATGATCCAAAATTCCAATTTGAATCATAATTTCGATTCAAATCAACACCGTCATAAGTATCGATAATACTATTTGTGTTATTATCACGAAGATTTTTTCTCCACCATTGGCTTCCGTTATTGATCGTCGATCTGAAATACTCATATCCTTCCGGATTCATAATAGGAACAATATATATTTCCATAGTATCTACGTAAGCTTTTACCGTCGCATTTGTAGCATAATTCTCGCAGAGATATGTAGCGATCTTCATTGAACACATCATACCGACCGGTTCTCGAGCATGATGCATACCGTCGATCCATATGACCGTTTCATCTTCTCTCGTAGAAGCATTATCGGATATCTTGAGCATATACATCGGTCTAGCTTGAAGTTGGCTGTTACCGATCGTTGATAAAGAAGTGATTGCCGGAAAACGGGTATTCAGATCCTGCATTGCGGCAAGCGTTGCGGCGGTATCCGGATAATCATTGATATTGGCAAGCATGAGCGGAATCGTCTCATATCGGGATTTTGCTGAATCAAAAGCTGACAACGAAGAGCGATCAATGATAACTTCAATGAATTGTTTCCCGAAATGTTCACTTACGGGATCATATTTAACAGATTGCAAAATTGTGCTATTTTCGGGAGTGTTTGCGATTTTGATAATTACCGGTTCAGCTTTTATAATCTCACATGTAAAGATGAAAAATACCGCGAATAAAATTAAACGCATAAAGGCTCCTTTTTTTCGTATTATATATTCGCCGAGTAAGCTTGTCGAGGAAAACATTCTATATTATTCATTTCATATATGATATAATAAACGAACGAATTTCAAGGAGGTAGAGAAATGAGCGTATTTGAGATCATTATGCTATTGTCATTTGGAGCAGCATGGCCGTTTTCTATTTATAAGTCTTATAAATCTCGATCTACCAAGGGTAAAAGCATAACATTTTTATTTGTGATCGTGGTCGGTTATGTAGCAGGGATTCTGCATAAATTGTTTTATGATAACAACATGGTCATTGTATTTTACTGTTTGAATACAGCGATGGTACTTATTGATATCATATTATATTTTAGAAATAAGCGATTGGAAAAAAATGCATGATCCGTGTCATTATTTTCATTATACTACTGGCGGGGTGTATGGAAAAATCATCTGATTTCATGTTAGAAAACGTATTTTCTCATATGCCCGAAGATTGGACATACAGTACTGTCGAAACGTTATTAACGATACACTGTGAAACCCCGGTCTGGATTATTCATGAAAATAAATTAAATGCACCGATTGATATTTTGAGTGAAAAACGAGATCAGGAATATTTCATGAAATACGGGAAACAGATATATCCCGAAATAGTATTCAAGATTGTTAGAAAACAAGAAATACCCGGTGTGAAAAAAATGATCTCTGATAATGATAAAATCAGGAATGAGATCGATAAATTACCGTATTCGATGAACATAGATCATTTGATCGATCGGCATCTATCTTCCAAAGGAACAATATTTTTTAAACCGGTAACCGAGAATGAAAAAGCAATGGTGGCCGCTTATTTCCAAAAGATAAAAGAGTTGGAAGGCAGAATTTCCAAAGTTCCGGATTATGAAACAGAATTGTACTATTTGTTTATTCAAAAGGAATCGGTTTTAAATGACGAATTTACATCGGCATATCCGGAAAATATTGTGGAGGATTACGCTGCAGTAAGAAGTCTTCTTGAAAAATACCGATGTCGTTAACGCAGAATTGAAAACTGTCGGATTCCGCGTAAAAAGTAAAAAATCAATAATTCATAACTTTTCCATAATTGGCACCTATACTACCTGAAACGAAGGAGGATACTATGAGAAAGTATTTTACAATGGTTATCATGATCGCGGCGATGATCGTTATGGTGTCGGCACAAGGGCAGAAGAATATGGAGAAAAAGGAAATCATGATGAATCTGCACGAAAAAATTCAGACACAGTTCGGCGAACTGATTAAGAAAAATGCAGTTGAAATTGAAAAGATCCGAATCGAACTCGAAAGAAATCAACTGAATCAAAAAGAGGAACTTATGAAAGAAACTCCTGATTGGGCGAAAGTTACGAAATTTATGGATTATGCCACAACATTGCGTAATAAGATCGCAAAGATACATCAGGAGCAATTTATCGTTATCGCCAAAACTCTTACAGTTGAAGAGCGCATGATGATGGGAAAGATGATGAAAGATCGTATGGGCGATCATTTTGACGGTAAAGACGGACAGATGATGGGCAAGCATAAGAAGAACGGCAAAGGTCCCGGTATGATGGATGATCAGGATGACCGCGGTCCGGAAACTATGCATGATAACTGTCCGATGAACGGAAAATAAACGCTTCGATTGTAATTCTATGAACCCCCGGAAAAATCGGGGGTTTTTTCATGTACATTCATCCTGCTTCTGATTTATTGACATCAAATGATATTTATGATACCTTACGACAGCACGTAAAGGGGTACTATGAGAACACTGATAATCAATAAAATTCGGGAAAGTATTCAAGTAAAGGAAGCTATACTAGCTGATGAAGCGTTGTTGGCCGTTATCGAACAGGTGGTCGATCAAATGATCGGGGCTCTTGTCAACGACAATACCATATTTCTGGCAGGCAACGGCGGCAGTTCTTCCGATGCGCAACATATTGCCGCAGAATTGGTCGGCAGGTTTTATAAAGAACGTAAAGGATTGGCCGCAGAAGCGCTGACAGCGAATACTGCTATCCTAACAGCCTTAGGTAATGATTACGGTTATGATTCGATATTTGCCCGCCAGATCGAAGCGCGCGCAAAAAAAGGTGACGTTTTTATTGGATTGTCCACGAGCGGTAATTCTCAAAATATTTTGAATGCGATAGCAGAATGTAAAAATATAGGTGTTACAACGGTCGGAATGACCGGATTGACCGGTGGTAAAATGGCAAATGACTGTGATATGTGTATAAAAATCCCATCAAAAGATACACCAAGGATACAGGAAAGCCACATAACAATCGGCCACATAATCTGTGAACTTGTGGAGAATGCTTTTTCACAATCATGAATTCTCGCGTATCGACAATATCAGCAGCTGTTTTGATTATATCAGTCGCAGTTCTGCATGCTATAGTACATTATTTTTATATCTATACAATTATACCCGTTGATAAACAGGCGGATTGGATTAATTTCGGTGTATTCCCTGTCGGTTTATCCGTATTTCTGATCGGTTTATATAAGTATTCGCATAAAATAACGTTACGATTTATTGTCCCGATATACGTATTTATCATTGCGTTATTGATAACGGCATACTTTTATTATACATATTTTGATACGATCCTGAATATACCGCTTATGCTCGAACTTGCCGGTGATATTGACGGCGGATCGATCAAACATGTCATCGGATATGCAGGGATAGGCATCGTTTTCGGTGCTATTGCCGCATTAGGTATCACCGTCGGATCTATTGTACTATCATGTAAGATACAACAGAAAAAGAACGTGAAAGTAACAACGGTCATCATTATATTTCTTATTCTCTGTGTTCAGCCGCTAAAAACAATGCTGGACACAAAAAGACCGGTTGCTCTAAAATATAAAACAGCGAAGACCCGTATCATTGTAAATGCTGGTCTGCCGTATTATCTTGTGTATGATTATATTCGAGTTAAAGATGTAAAATATTCAAAACCTGCACCCGAAGATATGCTTGATACCCCCGCTCAGGTCCTTGCCCCAAACGCGCCATTACCGAGACGGTATAAATATATTCTTGTTATCCAAGTAGAGTCACTTAATAATTCCATACTCGGCTATACGTTGAACGGCAAAGAAGTGACCCCCTATCTGAATGCGCTCAGGAAAGAAAGTTACTATTTCCCGCATATGTTTTCCGACCACTTGCTCGGGTCTGTGGATGCTGATTTTTCAACACTTACGGGATTACTCCCTAATAAGGAGCAACTCACCTATAACTATTCATTGAAACATGTACCGTCATTGCCTCGTTTTTTAAAAGAGAACGGGTACAATTCGTATTTTTTCCATCCGTTGCGCGGTTCATTTTTCAATCATGAAAAAGCATTCAAAGAAATGGGCGCTGATGCTTGCTACGGGCGGGATACTTTTACTGACCAAGGGAACGGTTGGGAAGTACCCGATAGCCATTTTTTTTCACGAACGCTTTCGATCATGAAGGATTATGCTGAGGAGGGCAAACCGGCATTTTTTTTCTTGGTGACCATACAGACACATGGGCCATACCGTAATCACAGTTATAAATTTGTTTCCGATGACGAGATCACTGTAATGAAGAGGAAGTTTCCCGACGATGTACGCGGTGCGGAAACGATGATGCACTATTTCAATGCCGTACATGAGACCGATACCTCATTAATGGATTTTATGTCGTCTTTGCAAAAAGAACCTTGGGCGAAAGAAACGGCGATCATCATATTCGGCGATCATGTGATGGAAGAATACACCGCATCATTATATGACTCGCGTAACGGATATATAGGCGGGATCGAGAATGTGCCTCTTTTTATCATACTTCCCGGAGAGAGCGGAAAGACAATGGGGCAACCGGTATCTCATATCGACATTGCTCCCACTATTGCCTACCTCTGCGGTTTGACACCAAGTACCTATTGGGCTGGCTCCAATGCATTCCTGAAAGACAAATCGACCGTTCTGGGTAACTGGCAGGGTGTTTTCTTAAATAGCGATGTTATATATTATGCTGACGGCGAATCGTACGATTTATTAACAAAAAAAGAAAAAACTATTTCTGATGAATTGAAAAAAGCATATGAAATTGAAATCGGAAAAAAAATAATCTATTCACGCGGATGGTTTTACGGATTTCGGAAATAATAAAACGGATACGGCTTTGCATCGCATCCGTTCGATATCATCGGGTTATTCCAGTTTTGCAGCATCCATTTGATGTTGTGTCAATATTTTTTGTATCTCGCCTTTATTATACAAGGCTTTGAAAGCAGCAACAAACTTATCAAAGAGAGCTTTATCGGTATATTGTTTTGAAAAGCCGATATAATATTTTAATTTCTTATCAGCTCCGACATATTTGATATTGTTTAAGCCGAGTTTCTTGATCATGGCATTGCCGACATGTTTATTTGAATAAACAGCTTTTAAACGTTTCATGCCGAGTTTTTTAAAAGCCGATTCATCATCAGGTGTCATGTCGATCGATATATCGGTCACTTTTGTTTTCAGTTCTTCTAATGACTTCGATGTATTGGATGGCCCGTAGACGCCGATCGTATATCCTTTCAGCTGTTCCGGTGATGAATAGATGAGCGGATTATCATTCGTAACAAAAATCCCGTATTCTGTGTTTAAGAGCGGTGGGGAGAAATTCATCGTTTCCCCACGTTCTTTATTCCATCCGATCAAGAACAACGCTTGCGCTTTTCCGGTCTTTACTTCTTCCTGCGCGCGGCCCCACGGAAGTAATTGTATAGTGCACGTGAGTCCGGCTTCCTTGCATACGCTATTGATGATATCGACGGCAGGGCCTTCGTTTTTACCGTCGATTTGATACGTGAACGGCGGGAAGTCTTGTGTGTTGAAGATGAGGTCGGCACCAAAAAGTGAAAAGAAACAGGTCAGCAGAAAAAAGATCAAAGCCATTGTTGTTTTCATCACGTACCTCCTATAAGAATATTTTGGATTATAATCACGATAAATGCGGATGTAAAGTATTAATTTTTGAATGAATTTTGAATGATCAGATGAAGATGGTCTTCTGCTTTACGCATTTCCTGCCGGATGTGATATTTGCAAAGTATTGTTCGAAATTGGCTGCATTAACGATCGGTAGTTGGACGGTGAGTGAAACGTTGTCGGTGAATTGCTTGTCATTAATTATGGCATTAAAATCATTCAACCCGTTCTCAAAGGGTTTTAAACGATCATACGGCAGCACGCATATATAGACAGCGGTCTCAATGAGTTCGCCGATATCCGATCGATCTAAAACCGCAACGGCGGCTTCGGAATAAGCTCGAACCAAACCGCCTGTGCCGAGTTTTATCCCGCCAAACCAACGAGTGACAATGATAAGCGTGTTGGTGATGTTTTTTTTCACAAGTACATCAAGTATCGGCGGGCCTGCCGTGCCATGTGGCTCGCCATCGTCATTATAACGCATTTGTTCACCGCTCATACCGATCCGATATGCCCAGCAATGATGGTTCGCATCCGGAAAACGTTTTTTTATCAATTCAAGGCACCTGCGGGGATCGTCAACAGAATTGCAGATAAAGCTATTGGCCACGAACACTGATTTCGAGATCGTTATTTCTGTTTCCGCTTCTTTTTTTATGACGATTATTTTATCGGCCATGACTTATAAAAGTTGTTATTTATTCTGCTGTGAAAATCATTCATATCTGACAGTGTTTTTTATCTCATCGTAATACGCCTGTGCACCGATCTCCTGGATGCGTCCATTGATCTTCAACCAGCGTTTTTGAAGGTGTTCATCAAATCCGGTTTTCTCACACGGGAATTCCTTGCACTGAAAACAAAAATCAACGGTATGTTCTTTAGAGCAATCACGTACCCGGCATTGAGAGAAAAGCTTGCATGATTCTTGACGGCATCCTTTGCATGTTACTTCGCTGAGGCAATCGAGAAATTCACTGAAATCGTTGTAACGGTCAAACCTCGGATCATTGAGTAGCGCAGTGAATCGTTCCGCGTAAATACCGAAATTTCCAAGCGATTGTTTTAAAGCAACGGCATTTTTTTTAATGGCGCTTTCAACGAATGCGAAGCATCCTCCGCAGTGCAGACCGCACGGACCGAGATATTTAAGAAAATCTTTTTTATCCATAACGGCAGTGTAACCGCATGCGCTTGCTTTGTCAAAGGACAGTTGATCAAAATATAGAAAACCTCCCCGAAGGGAGGTTGTATTCTTGCATTTTTATTATTGGGCGGGAGCGATGTTACTTTGTCAATTCCTTCGGTTTTTTACATACAACGATAACGGCGGTCTCTTCGCCGTTGCCCCGCGACTGATCGTTCAACAGATCTTTGATCACAGCGTTGGTATCAACGACCTGCAGAATGATGTTCTCGCTTGTAACGCCGACAACGGAAAATTCGCCTTCGATATCGCGAAAACGTTTGTTTTCAAGAATATAGCGCAGTGTGCCGGTTTTTTTGTCAAACACATTTACGCCTGTTTTAAATTTTCCGAAAATGAATGAGTTGTTTTTTATATCAAACTGATTCGATTGTACCGGCGCATAGATAAAGCGTTCATCATAGGTCAATGACGATATCATTGCAGAACCGATCACTTTGGACATTTCGCCTTCAATGAACCATTTCAAGGGCTGTTGGTCTCCCGAGACCGGAGCAGTGATCTCGCTGATCTTTTTCATATCTTTCGAATAAACATCGATACGGTAGGGCATATCAAGATGGCCGAGGTAAAATCGATCGGCAAAACGATCGTAGCGAATCGTTGCCGCTTCGATCAAGCCGTTGTTTTCAGGCGGACCGTTTTTCGTGTGAGGGATGCTGGCCTCGATCAACCCCGTTGTGATGTTCATTTTGCCGAAGAAAATATTCTGAATGCTCTGAAAATACAAATCGTTTCCGATTATTGCTGACCCGACCATAATGCCGGTCTCGGGATTCGACTGGATCGTTTCAATATACTTTCCGTCAATGCTGTACATAGTGATGCGTTTCATCATAAGGTCGTTGATGTAAAACGTATCACCCGAAATGTAGGCAGATAAAATGTACATCAATTCGCCGGGGCCTTTGCCTCTTTTTATATCAAAACGATTTACTGTTTTACCGGTCATATCATGAAATTGAATACCGAAATGATCTTCAAATATCTGCGCGTAATAGATAGTACCGTTGTATTCGCCTACGCACATATTTGATGCCTGACTGTTTTTTGCTTCAAAAACGGATACGATTTCCAGTTCAAGTGTTTGAGGCGATTTGTCTCTCTCACAACCCATGATGGTCAACAATATTACGCATGCCATAATAATGATCTTCATACAACCTCCTCGCGATCAGTCGCTTTATATAATCGATAGTAACATGTAATTATGATTATTTAAAGAAGTATGAATAAAAAAACCTCCCGCATGACGTTAGCGGGAGGCAACATAGGGTGGTCAGGATGGTCAGATCAATTCAGAGCTACTGCAGCAGGATCCTGTGGTTTTTTACACACGGCAAAAATGTGCGCTTCAACGCCTACTGGATGCTTAGGATCGTTGAGAAGGCCTTTTACAACAAAATTATTGTCCACATCTTCGATAACGATATAATCTTTTGTGACGCCGACAACATTGAATTCGCCTTCGGTACCTTCAAATCGTTCATTTTTCAACACGGCGACACATTTATGCGTAATTTTATCGAATACAAGCACACCGGTCTGGATCGGATCAAGATAAAACTTATCATTTTTTATATCAGTTTGTGTTGATTGGATCGGCGCATAGATATACTTTTCATCATAGGCCATTGATGTTATCATCATTGCACCTATCGGGTCCATTTGTCGTTCGGTAATGAACCATTTCATCGGTTTGACATCACCTTTAACTTCATACGTTATCTCGGATTCTTTCTCGAGATTATCGTTATAGATGTCTATCTTGTACGGCATGTTCATATGACCGAGATAAAATTTATTGGCAAGCTGGTCGTATTTTACATATACGGCATCAATAAGCTCTCCGTTTACCGGATTGCCGGTTTTCGGATGCGGGATGAATTTTTCGATCTTTCCTGTGATGATATTCATTTTCCCGAAATAAATATTCTGAAGGCTGTGGAAATACAAATAGTCGCCGACCACTTCTGCCGATACGATGATGCCGGTCTCTTCGGAGAACTCTATGCTTTCGATGAATTTTCCATCCATATCAAATTTATTCAAGCGTTTCAGCGCAAAATCAGCAATGTATATGAAATCATTGTTGATACGTGCAAAAAGCGCATGCATCAACTCTCCGGGGCCTTTGCCGCGTTTGATATCGAATTTTTTAACTTCTTTACCGGTCATATCCAAAAATTGCATAGCAAATTTATCCGGAAAATTTTGTACGGCAAAAATCATATCATTGTAAACACCTTTGCACATATTATTAAACGCGTTCTTTGATTCAAACAATGCGACGATCTCAAGATTATTGAGATTTTTTTTACCACATCCAGCAAGGAATGCAAAACATAAAACGAGTACACCTACCAGTATTTTTTTCATGATACTCCCCCTTTTTAGTAATTAGACATAAGAGTGCCGGAAAATGTTTCATAAAAATATAGTGGTTTCTATAATAAAAGATCTAATCAAATAATAACATGTATTTTAGAATTGCGATTCACAAGGATACGACAACAATGTTTTGGATTCACTGGCGAGGAAGAGTATAACGTAAAATAATTAAACTACGAAAAAATTCGTAAATACTTCTTGACTTTTTATTTTTGCGTGATATTTTTACTACGAGAAGATTCGTAGTATAGTAACGGGCATTTGCCTAAAGGAGGCATTATGAAAAAAGTAGTATTTTTCTGTGTGATCGTAGCGATGGTCATATGTATCGGATGTAACGGGACATCATCGTTGAGCGCAACAAGCGGCGCAGTATTAGGAGTATTGAAAGAAACAGGGCGTATCAAATTGAAAGAAAGCGGGATATTTCGCAGTCTTATAGTGAAAGACGGTACCGTATACGGGTATGACGGTTCCAGTAAATCGATCGTAGTTTATGCTCCGGACAAAAAACCGCTCTATTACTCGCGTATCGGTAAAGGCCCGGGTGAATGGCAGGAGAATGCCTTTGATTTATTCGGTGTGACCGGTTCGACCATTGTCGCACGAGAAGAGTACTTGAATAAGGTCATGATCTTCAATTATGATAAGGACAAAAACACCATTGAGTTTGTCGATGAATTTCTGATCAACGAAGGGGTTATGAACAATGCCGTACTTCACAGCGACGGAAAGATCTACGTCTCATTACAGGCCGGTAAATATGAGTTTGCGGTATATGATCTCAACGGCAATCTTGAAAAGCAATGTATCCCCGTAAATAGATCGATCGAACCGTTCAGCGAGCAGGGTATTCTTGATAAAATGAAATTTCCGATATTTTGCAGCAACACGTTGTTTACGGTCAATCCGTTAACGTATGAGATCGGGAAATTCACCTGTTCGGAAAAAGAATTGACCCCGAACGGTAATCTGACGTTGAACACGATATTCAATAAGAAACCGTGGGATATAAACGTCAGCGGGACGATCGTTTCAGCAAAACTCGGCATGGGCATTTCCGCGGTCGTAAAATTCAACGGCAAACTTCTTTTCATGGTGTGCGATAGTGATGAAAATAATGTTGACTTTTTTCAGGCATATGACGATACCGGCGCTTTTATCGGCAACTATATGGTCGAAAACGGCAAAAAAGTGTTGCGCTATCTGGGGTATGATGAAAGCGGTAAAGTATATTATCAACTCGGAAAACCGGGGATCTTGAAAAAGATATTCCAGAAGACCGATGAGATTGTTATCGGACAATTTGAGGCGGTCAAACCTGACAAATAAGCTTATAAAGTTGTAAAGATCTGCCCGTTTTGATAGAACTAAATGATTGACACATATCAGGTAAGCGTTCTATACTATACGAACAGATTCGTAAACAGGAGGTCATATGCCTGAAAATATAAAACAAGAACCGACCGCGGGAGAGTTGGAGATACTGAACGTATTATGGCGTTTAGGTTCCTGTACGGTTCGCACAGTCAATGACGAGATCAACAAGACAAAAGAAGCCGGCTATACGACCACGCTGAAGCTAATGCAGATCATGTTCGAAAAAGGGTTGTTGAAGCGCAATGACGATCAGCGTAGCCATATTTACAGCGCCGCGGTTGCTAAAGAAGAAACCCAGCAGGCTATTGTCGGCAATGTGATCGATACGGCTTTCGGAGGTTCCTCGGCACAACTTGTGATGCAGGCGTTGGGCGGAAAGAAAGCATCAAAACAGGAAATTGATGAGATACGTAAATTCCTCGATGACATGGAGAAGAAAGCGAAAGAATGATTGCGTTGATGCTTCGGTATACTTCATTCTGGGGAATGGCTCTCGTGCATTCGTTATGGCAGGGTGCTGTTATTGTAGTATTGTTTTCTGTGTTGACGGCGGTTGTTCGAAAATACCCTTCGTATTTGCGCTATCGCATTGCATTGCTCATGATGTGCGTGGTGATATTTTCTTTTATATCAATGTTGTTTGGCATGCGCGATCCTGGCAATGATGCCGAGTTTCAAGCGGTAAAAGAACTGATAGGAACGGCCGATCAGATCATGATCATTGCGCCGAATCCGATCGTTGAATTTTTTGTAACGATGATCGGGAAATTGTCGGCGGCCATGCCGATCGTTTTTCTGATCTGGTTATCGGTCGTTATTCTCTTGATATGGCGTTTTGGCAGAGCGTTAACCAGTGTTAGGAAATTCTTGTCAACATGTAAACCGGCGGGTAGCGAGGTTCAAGCTGTTGCCGATAGCTGTAGTAACGCCATGGGTTTGCATATATCGGTACCGGTATTGCTCACTGAAAAATCTGTCTCTCCGATGGTCGTTGGATTTGCACATCCTGTGATTGTTCTCCCGCAAGACTGCCTGAGAAAATACACACCGGAACAGCAAAAATTTTTCATCATGCATGAGATCGCTCATATACAACGCGGTGATTTTGCCGTAAACATTGTGCTTACGATCTGTGATATCGTGTTCTTTTTTAATCCGTTCATACGGCGAATAACTGAAATAATGCGCCGCGAACGAGAGCTTAGCTGCGATGAAGCGGTTGTTTCCTCTACAGGTAGGACGCTTGATTATGCGCGTGCGCTTACCGACCTGTATGATGATACGTATAAGCATCCGCTGGCGATGGGTATGAGCGGTGGTCTTTTGGCTTATCGTGTCTACGGACTTTTTCAGCCGAAAAAAACACCGGCCTTCACGGTAACGGCCTTTGTGATCGGGTTTATATCGTTGATAATAGTGACCGGTTTGATCGACTGTTCGCGGATGTTTTCGTATACGGTGAACGGACATCGGATATCCATTGCGCAATTTCATTCCATCGAGCGGGATATCTATGATCCTGCTAAAAGAAAATCAGAATAAAGGATCCGTTACACAGGCTCATCGAGACCGATACGACATAGTTGCCGTTACTGTTATATCTCTAGCGGAAGGATCACAAGCATGCCAGATATACACTAACGCTGTCGATCGGTTCACTATTTTTGCTTATTTCCTTTAATAAATACTATAAATAATACGAATGTAAAAACATTTACGATTGCGTGTTTTTGATGTTTTACTTTACATTGTGTTATTTTACATTATAATTACATTACTTTGAAAGCGGAACAACAATGATAAAAACAGAGAAACCAATTGACGTTCTTTATACGTTTGAAAACAAACATGTTATGTTTTCTGTGGATTCGGGCATCGCATCTGAAGAAGACGGCGTTGTCATTTCATTTCTGGAAAGATCATTTCAAGTTGAAGTAACAACAATCAAATCTGACCGTTCATTGTTTGTAACGAATGCAGCGGTTATTTTTACACATAGTGAGCCTAATTCATTTTTTACGTGGAGTTCCCAATTAATTTCATTTTCCGACCACATTATGGAGTTTAAATATCCGAAGAATTTCTTTCAGGTGGACCGCAGGGAATACAGCCGCACAACGCTCAAACCCCGAACCGTGAAAACAACGATCTATATTGATGAACATACGATCGTTCAGGGATTTTTAAAGGATATCAGTTACGGCGGGATCGGAGTTGAGCTGACACAGGGCGGATTGGTTGACTATAAAAACGTAGTGGCATATTTTAAGATCGAACTGCCCCAATCATGCATATCGGGAGGCGGCGTTATAACGGCAACCTTCAATGCCGGTAAAAATGTGGGCATAAGATTTACCGAGATACCTGATGATGCGCGGATAATTATGGATGATTTCATTTTACACGCGAAGAGCATTGAAATGAAAACCGTTCATCCCGCTGAAATATCGGAACTGAAAAAAATCGCATCAGAGCAAAATCTTGGGGCCGATGTAAAAAAATTACTTATTGATACGCATGAAGAGCTGGGAAAGATAGTAAGAAAAACGGTGTATTATTTAAGCACAGAAAATAGTAATGACGTATTTAACCGACTTTCAAAGATACTGAATGAAAAGTATATATTAAAAAAAGCGACATCAATAAAGTATGATGAGAATGCTGTCGCTTATCTGATTGATGTTGATAAAATTGTCAATTATGAAATGGTTACCAGAAATATAAAGACCCTTTATCAGCATTCGCCGGTAAAACTGCTTTTGGTAGGGGATATGATCACGAAGGAAATCGTCATTCAGGCATCAAAATGCTGCGTGTCGTCCATCATAAAATTGCCGATCGAATCAGACCTTGCGATCTCTAAAATCCTGACCGCGTTGG
>CAZIJP010000017.1:0-28932 GCA_964539615.1 uncultured bacterium | reverse complement strand
GAAGATGAGTTTGTGATGTATACCGGACTTATGTTCACATTCGGCAAAGAAAAAGGGGATGAGATACTTGCGATGCTGGATATTGCCGTCGGGTTATTTCCCAAATCAGCCGATCTTGCGTATATGTATGCCGGCGCTTATTTTTATACGGATAGCCCGATTCGCGGTGTGAAATGGCTGAAAAAAACACTTGAGATCAAGCCTGATCATTATGACGCGCAATTCGATATGCACAGAGCTGATAATTTTCGCAGTCCGCACAAAATTGATCATGATCTCCTTCAATCATATACAGGTGAATACGGGAAGCAATCGGTCGTATTTGATAAAAACGGAAAAACCCTCGTGTATAAACTCAACAATGGGTTTCTTTTCCCCATGGTACCGATCGCTGACGATGAATTTATTCTGCTTGATGACAATTCCAAGGGGTATATAAAAATTAAAACTCAGAATAAACAGGTTGTCGCAATCGTATACCGCAACAAGAAGGGTGTTACAAGCTACATGTCGAAAGATACAAGCCCGTGGTCACTGTCGCATAAAAAGGCTGTAGAGAATCCTATGAAGATAGATAAACAGGTGTTGGCATCATATGTAGGCGAGTTTGGAGCACGGGTGTTTTATCTTAAAAACGGCGAGTTGTATTATCATCGCGACGGACAGGATGATATGAAAATGATCGCAATGAACAAAGATACGTTCATATTCAAGGATTACAACAATATCCGTCTGAAGATGATCAAAGAGAACGGTAAAGTCATTGCCGTTGACGGTATCTATGATGACGGCACGGTAAAGCGGGATGTCAGGACGAAATAACTGATAGTTGTGATGTAATCTGCGTGGGCGTGCTGAGTGTGCGCCCTTTTTTTATTTTTTGAATACATTTACAAGTTGGACACGGGATTGAACATTCGTTTTTTTATAGATTCGGGACGTATGGGTTTTTGCGGTTTGAAGGGAGATTTTAGCAATATCACTGATCTCTTTGTTGCTTTTACCGTCGAGTATTAATTGTACGATTTCTTGTTCTCTAGGGCTTAATCCGTATTTTGTGCAGATCTCATAAAATGTTTGCATTGCAATTTCCTGTGATTCCGGGTTGAATATATGTATAAAACGACGCGGAAAAAATACGACATAATTATTGATCGCAAAATAATAAAAAGGTATAAGGATCTCACAATAGATTTGCGGAATTACGTTTAACATGAATACAACGTGAAATGCTATACTGATGCTCATAATGAAGATGTAATATCGGGCGAACGCAATCAGTGCCATACCCTTATCCGTTTTTTCATTGCTCCCAAATCGGTAAAGTCCTGACAGAACAACAATGGTGGTGATCCGTCCAAGATTTGATGCGGCGAACAGTATCCGGTCGGAGCCGGAGCTCGTTTTTTCATAAACAAGATAGAACGTCAGTAGTATAATCCAGCATGCCGCCAGTGAAATTTTTGCTGCTATCGTTGATTTTGAATCGTAGGATGTTGTTATAAAAAACAGAAAAGAAGCGAAATAGAAATATAAAAGAATAACGGCACCAGCTACAATTATTGGTATGATGTGTTGCGCCGTTGTTGCCGGCAAAAAATCAGAAAAGTTATACGAGTAGTAGGCACGGAAATATTCAAGTAACAGAAGAATGTTTGTAAAAATAAGCACATTTCTATAGTGCCGAAGCCATGACAGGCGATAAAATGTATACCGTTTGTGCATGGTGTGGATCACAACGCTGCCTTGTGCGATACATAAAAGAAATATGAATAACACCGCATGGTTCATAATGAGATGATATCATGCGAAACGTATCATCGTCAAGATTATAACGAATAATACTATAAACAACGTTAGTTTATGCTAAAATCCTCCATAAGTAGGATTGCGTTCGCTGATAAAATTTCTATTATTTGCTCACGCTCAGCGCAATGGTAAAGGTATTTTTCAGGTATCAAAGGAGGTCGTTATGGAAAAAAATTAGTTATTTTGTTTTACATGTCGTTTTGATTGACGTAATTCAGTGCAATCTGGCTCCGCTTTCAAAAGAGAATGTTTTTGAAGAATTTATCGCTCGTTTACGGAAATAGTCCAGTCGTGTTTATGCATAAGACTGATTTATCCTTCAATACGGTTTTCCCAACATTAGAGAAAACATGTAAATTTTATTCCGAAAATATATAATTCTTCATATTTATGTTGTTTTCTAACGGTATAGTTAACAGTAAGTCGGCAGGATTTTAAAGATTTTATACGTAAATGTGGTTATATAACCCTAAATAGAAATAAGTATGCTTAACGAAGCGTTCAATATATGGAGAAGTTCGCGCTTGTATTGACTTTACAGCCTGTTAAATGTATAATGGCGATATGAATAATCGTACTCTTTACAGCATAGCTGTGCCGCTTGCGGTCATGGGCATTATTTCTCTCATGGTCGTGCCTGTACCGCAATTTATGCTTGATTTTCTTATTGCGACAAATATTTCGGTCTCAATCCTTTTATTGTTCATTACGATCTATATTGTTCGTCCATTGGAGCTTTCCGCATATCCATCGATCCTTCTCGTAATGACGTTATTTCGGCTTTCTCTGAACGTTGCCACAACACGTGCTATTCTTCTTCATGCTACTGCCAACGGTGACGGTGCCGGGAATATAATCAAAGCATTCGGACAGTTTGTGGTCGGAGGAAATTATCTTGTCGGATTTACTATTTTTGTAATTCTTATTATTATACAGTTTGTCGTTATCACAAAAGGTGCGACCCGTATCGCCGAAGTTGCCGCGCGATTTACTTTGGACGCGATGCCCGGCAAGCAGATGGCCATTGATGCCGATCTGAATGCTGGCTTGATCGATGACAAAGAAGCGCGCCGCCGTCGTGAGGATATTCGCCGAGAGGCTGATTTTTACGGTGCTATGGATGGTGCGTCGAAGTTTGTCCGCGGTGATGCAATAGCCGGTATCATCATTACCATTATTAATATCGTTGTCGGTTTCATCATCGGTATTGCTCAAAAAGGCATGCCGTGGGATGTTGCGGGAGCAACGTATACAATTTTGACCGTTGGTGACGGACTTGTAACGCAGATCCCCGCGTTGATCGTTTCAACATCGGCCGGTATGATCGTAACCCGCGCTGCAAGTGAATCTGATTTCGGCAGCGAATTTATTCGCCAGATGACCAGCCAGCCTAAAGCGCTCGTTGTTGCGTCTATTACGTTGGGGCTATTTGCGTTTATCCCCGGTTTTCCATTTTTACCGTTCATAACGTTATCTCTGATCCTAGCCGCTATCGCCTATACAATGACCAGAAAACCACCTGAACTTGCAGCGGCAGATGCCGAGACCGGAGAAGAAGCACCGGTTCAGGTCACTCCCGAAGAAGAGCGTCGTGAGATCGGCTCAATGATGCAGGTTGATACGCTTGAACTTGAGATCGGATACGGATTAATTTTTCTTGTTGATAAAGATCGAGGCGGCGACCTTCTGAACCGCATTTCGATGATCCGCAAACAGATCGCCATGGATGTGGGATTTATCATGTCGCCGATAAGGATACGAGATAATATGCAGTTGAAACCGAACCAATATGCGATAAATATAAAGGGTGTTCAGGCAAGTGTTGGAGAATTGATGCCTGACTATCTTCTGGCAATGAACCCCGGCACTGCCACGGGCGAATTGGATGGTATCGCTACCATCGAACCGGTTTTCAAATTGTCGGCAATTTGGATACGTAAAGAGGATAAGGAACGAGCTGAGGTCAACGGATATACCGTTGTCGAGCCTGCGGCCATCATCGCTACGCATCTTACCGAAATTGTCAAACGTAAGGCTGATGAGATCCTCACGCGTCAGGATGTTAATGAATTGCTTGATAATGCAAAAAAACAAAATGCTGTTGTGGTTGATGAATTGATGCCCGGCAAATTATCGATCGGTAATCTGCAGAAGATCATCCAAAATTTATTACACGAAGGCGTTTCTGTTCGTGATATGACCACAATACTGGAGACGATCGCTGATTATGTTGACACCGTTAAAGATATAGATATTCTCACCGAATATGTGCGTATGGCGCTTTCTCGTCAATTCGTGCGCAATCATATGACCGGTGATACGTTGCAAGTATATACATTGGACCCAAATCTCGAACAGTCGATCCTGGCTTCGCTTAAGCAAACATCATTCGGGATGAATGTATCGTTGGAACCGAATGCGTTCAAAAAATTGATTGATGCGATTAAAAAATACAGTACGGACCGTGGGATATCCCCAATATTTTTAGTGTCTCCGAATGTTCGTCCGTATTTCAAACGATTGATCGAAGGATATTTCCCCGATGCAGTAGTTTTGTCATTTAATGAAGTTGATCCTGCGATATCCGTGCAGGTTGTCGGTATGATTGGAGCTGATTAATGAAAATCAAGAAATACCGTGCGGAAAGCATCAAGGACGCCCTTAAGATGGTGCGTAATGATCTTGGTCAAAATGCCGTAATATTAAAAACACAACAGGTAGCCAAAGACGGATTTCTCGGCATGATCGGGAAGACCGAGATCGAGGTTACCGCAGCGATAGATTATGATGTTGCCGACACCTCGGGCATTACGGTCGCTCCGCCGTCGCAAGCGTCGAATGACTATCTGGAGACCGTTGTTGAGATCCCCGAACGGAAGCAGTCTCGGGATACCGTTGCGGTCAACATACACTCTCCGGGGCAGGTCTCGTCATTGTCGGTAAAGGGGTTGGAGCAGGAAATCGCAGGATTGCGGTCAACCATTGAGCAGCTGAAAGAGACCGTGTTGATCAACGACCGCATCACATTCACCGGATATTACAAAGAGTTATTTGTCAAATTGATGAACAATGATGTCGAGGAATATATAGCCTATCAAATGATCGAAAAGATAAATAAAGAACTTGGCGATGCTTCTCCCGAAGCAATCAACGACCGGCTGAAAGTATTGGTGGGAGAGTTATTGGCCCTGACCAAAGGTATAGCAGTTAAAAAACCGAATTATGTAGTTATGTTCATCGGGCCTACCGGAGTAGGGAAGACAACAACGCTAGCCAAGCTTGCGGCGAATGCCGTTATTTATCAGAATAAGAAAGTAGGGTTACTAACCATCGACACGTTCCGTTTAGGCGCTGTGGAACAATTGAAGACGTTTGCCAATATTCTTGATCTTCCGATCGAAGTTGCATATACCTCCGATGATATCTCGGCAGCGGTGCGTCGGTATGCCGATAAAGATATTATTTTTGTCGATACGGTCGGTCGGTCGCCGGGCGATACGCGAAGCCTTGAAGAGCTTGAAAAATACTGTGCTTTGCTTAATCCTGATGAGGTTTACTGCGTCATGTCGGCAACGGCAAAGATCCGCGATATGTATGAAACGGTAAAGCGATTTAATGTATTTCGTATCGATAAACTTATTTTTACAAAACTTGACGAGACAACGACATTCGGCTTTCTTCTGTCAATGGGCATTAATGTCAACCGCCCGCTTGCTTATGTAACGAACGGACAAAATATTCCTGAAGATATTCTGACGGCCGACCGGAAATATTTGGTCACTAAACTGCTTAAAGGAGTATGATTATGGATAACCAGGCACAATCACTGTCACGAATGGTGGCGCATGACCGCAGGATCGTTACGATCACAAGCGGGAAAGGTGGTGTGGGGAAATCCAATTTTGTCGCGAATATCGCTTTAGCGCTTCGCGCAGAAGGGAAGACCGTTTGTATTTTCGATGCCGATCTGAGCCTCGGCAATGTCGATGTTCTCTACGGCATACGGCCGCGCTATAATTTAATGCATTTTTTACGGAATGAACGTTCGTTCGAGGAAATTTTAATAAAAGGCCCCGAAGAAATTGCAATTGTTCCTGCCGCGAGCGGCGTGCAGGAAATGAGCGATATTTCTGAAAACGATCACAATCGTTTATCCTATCATTTGAGCTTGCTTGAGCAGAACTATGACTTTCTGTTGATCGATACCGGCTCCGGTATGAGCGATAATGTCATGAGTTTTATCTATGCCGGCGATGAGACCGTCATTATTACTACGCCCGATCCGACGGCCATGACGGATGCCTACGCAATGCTCAAGGTCATCACACAGCGAAGCCCGGATACGTCCATCAAACTCGTCGTGAACATGGTCAACGGAAAAAAAGATGCCGTTGACGTGGCTGAGAAGTTGAATCTTGTTTCAACAAAATTTTTAAAATGCGGCGTAACTTATTTCGGTTATGTGCTTTTTGATGAGCGTTTAAAACAGGCGGTACGCGAGCAAGTGCCTGTTTTTATTCGTTATCCCCAATCGATGTCGGCCAATTGCTTCCGTCAAATTGCAAAAGACCTTATCAAGCGAAAACCGCAGATCGTTGATGACGGACAAAGCTTTTTCGTTAAAGCATTGCAGTTTTTAGGGGTGAAAAAATGAGTCTTTTCGGAACACGTCAACTGAAAGAAGGAATGCGGATCTTTATGGAGATCTTCGGTGATCCGTATGCCGGCGTATATCGAGCCCAGATATTGGAGGTCGTGAAAAACTCTGATTTTACCGTAGGCACACCCAATAAGAACGGCATGATTATTCCTTTGCCGAAGGGGGAGATAATTCGTTGTTTTTATTTTGAAGAAGAGCGCTTATTTGAATTTTACGTGCGGATTGTTGATCGGGCTTTAGAGCCGGAACCGATTCTCAAGCTCGAATATCCCAAAAATATTAAAGAATCCAATCGCCGTCAATATGATCGGGTTGAATGTTCAATTCCCGTGACCATGCGAATATTGCCACTTCCGTCCGCGACGTGGCGCGATCAGGATGGCATGTTCATCGATATCAGCGCTGGTGGCGGAATGATCCTTACGTCATATCCGTTTGAGGATGAGCAAAACATTGAATTGACCATTAGTTTTCCGAGAGGTCCGCGCGTTCGTGTTTTCGGATACGTGCGCCGTGCTGACGTAAAAGTTGACAAATATTTAGTCGGTGTGCAATTTATAACGCTGACCGAGGATGAGCGCATGCGTTTTTATGAATATGCGGGCGGGAAATAATGGCTGAAAAAAAAGTGCCGGTTTTACAGAATATCATGGTCGTTGTTGCCGGGTTATGTGGCTTGGCAATGGCCGGTATTTTATATTCGAAAAAAGCCGATTACTTTTTTATCGCTGCCGGGTCCGGCGTCATGTTTTTATTTGTGATGGCGGTCACGAAAGTGTTATTTGCAGTTTTGCAGGAAGAGTTGAACCGCAAACACGCGGATGATACGCTTGCGTTATTGAAAAAAAGGCAGCATGAGCGTGATAAACAAAAAGGAGACGGGTTGAATGTTGAAGGATGAACGTGCGCTTTGGACGGAATTTCGTTCAAACCGCAGTGAAAATGCCCGTTCACATCTTATTGAGAATTATTTGACATTGGTTAAGAAGATTGTCGGGACAATGTCGGTTGCTTCTTTTCAGTCGATCGATCGCCGTGACCTCGTAAGCGTCGGTTGTGTAGGTCTTATTGAAGCTGTAGATAATTTCGATCCCGAAAAAGGCGTTGAATTTATTACCTTTGCGTACCGGCGGATCAAAGGCGCGATATGGGATCATCTTCGCCAGCACGATGCTGTTTCGCGCACGCTTCGAACAAAAGAAAAAACGATCAATGCAGCCATTGATACGTTACGAAACAAACTCAACCGAGAGCCGATCCCGGAAGAGATCGCCCTCGAAGCCGGTATTTCTGTAGATGATTATTATACGGCCATAGGCCAGCTTGATTCGCTTGCCGTGCTTTCCTATAACGCCGAACTCGGCAATGAACATGAAACATTTATTTCCGTTCTCGAAGACCATCACATACAATCGCAGCAAGACAAGATGGAACTTGACGAAATACTTGACGTATTGAAAGATAAAATATCGTCTCTTCCTGAAACCGAGCGATTGGTGATCATATTATATTATTACGAAAAGTTGAATTTAAAGGAGATCGGTACTGTTCTGAGCGTCAGTGAATCCCGCGTGTCGCAAGTACGGGCATCAGCGCTTCACCGACTGCGACGTGCATTAAAAAGTATGGTCTGATGAATGAAGATCAATGATGTCCGCATCAATATCGCCGGAAGCGACTCCGTCGAAAAGGTGCAGAGTATGTCAAAAGAAGCTGCATATGCACAGGAAAGTACTGTTCGGGAGACGGATAAAGAACGCCAGAAAGAGAAGACCGAGATCGTTCAAGAAGCAGCGAAGCGCGATATTGTTGAGCTGCATGACCAGGAAGAGCGAGAAGAAAACAGACGCCACCGGCGTAGGAGACGGGAGAGAAACGATGAGAAGAAAGACCTGTTTTGCGCCATTTATACAAAAAATAAAAGCATCGAATATAACGACGGAAAGGGGCATACCATTGATATTAAAGGTTAGTCTTGTTATTGTTTTTTTACTATGTGCATTCACTGCGGGTTATTCTCAAACACAAACACCGCAGGAATCCGATAAGGTGAAATACGAGAAATTGCTCAAGCAATTGGATATCGAAAAACAACGTTTATTGGAAGAGCGCAGAGAGATCGAAGCAATAAAAAACTCACCGCTCGGCATACGTGAGCGTGAAATGATATTTTACGGTGTTTTTATCCTACTAATAACTGTTATCATTTTTTTATTTATTACACGTGAACGCCGTATAAAGCGGGGTAGCCGTGAAGAGATACAAAAGCTTCAATTGATCATGAAGGATTTGATCAATGAGGTGGGAAAATATCTTGATAAAACACCCGAAGCGGCAAACATCGGAGATCTTGTGCTAAAAGCTGGTAACGGCGTAAAAAACATAAACACCCGTATCGAACGACCGAGTATGGCCGCTGACTCGCAACAAATTGATTATGATGCCATTTATGCATTGTTTGCTGCGGGGACTGATAAGATTGCCATAAGTAAGAGATTTAATATTTCACCGGGCGAGGTTGATTTCATAATCAAACTGAAAGCATTGAAGGCACGAGATGCGCGTTGATACGATCAGCATTCAACCGAACAAGAATGTTGCATTGCCATTTCTTATACGAGGCGGGTTTTATAAGGCAGAGGTCATAAAAGCTGTCGGCAACGGGCTGTATACGTTATCGATCAACGGAAAAACCGTTACAGCAGCTTCCGAGTTGTCGTTGACTGAAAATACAGCAATTTTTGTTCGAGTCAAAGCGTTGCAACCGATGCCTCTTTTAGAATTGGCGACGATGGAAAAAGTGTTGCCGCGAGTGTTTGCTCAAGCCGATCAACGCATAGCGCCGCTGCTTCGCCACATATTGCAGGGGAAAATACCTACTTTAGCCGTTGAATCCGATGATACCGATATTTCTTCCGAATTTTTAAAACAAGTATCTCAGACTTCGGTACCGTCATCAACGGTTTTCAAATCCGGGGATGAAAAAACAGACAGTGTTTTGCAGCAACCTGTTCAAGAAGATTTGATACGCCGTGAAATTGCTGCAAACGGCACCTTTTTTATGTCATTTCCGTATATCGAGCATAATGAACTCCATAATGGATATTTTTCATATACCCCGGCCGGAGGGAAAAAGCCCGAAGAATACAGGATCATGGCCGATCTTTCTAATTTGGGTACGGTTTTGGCGGTTGTCCGTCAATGGGGAAACGAATTGGCGGTTTATTTTTTCACCGAAACCGAGCAGGTTCAGCAAGTGATTCGTGATGCTTTCGGCGATCTGCGCGACATGATGCGGACAGCAGGATTTACATTAACGGCCTTGACGGTACGCTCATGCGCGATAGCACATGACCCGATGGTGATGTTGTCCGTAATACCCGATGAAAGGATCAACTTGGTGCTATGAAACGGGAAGAATTGCTGAAAAAAGCAGTAGCATTGACCTATGATTCAAATCGTCAAGGCGCTCCGGTTGTAGCTGCAAAAGGCTGGGGATATATAGCCGACACGATTATCAAATTAGCTCAGGAAAACAATATCCCGTTAGTGGAAGATAAGGATCTTGTGCGTATACTGGATAAGGTTGATGTGCAGACGGAGATACCCGAGCAAGCGTTTCGCGTTGTGGCGGAATTGTATGCGTTCTTATACCGATTAAATAAAAACCGGGGTGGGATATGAAACGAACCGTTTTGTTATTCGCAATGGCAGCGTTATTCTGGGTGTTTGCCTACGGCCGTTCGACCATGATCATCCTTGGCAGCGGCTGGGATTCATACCCGTATACAGATGCCTTATGGCAAGCTGTCATTGAAAATTCGCTTGATGCTGACCATAAAATCGAGTATACTCATTATGATAGAGATGCATTCGACCCTTCTAAGATCGTTCGCGAAATGAACGTTTACACCGTGAAGGGTTTTGATCGGGTCATCACGATATCGTTACGGTTAGCGGAGGTAAAAAAGAATAAAAAGGTTTCGGTGCCGTATATTGCCGAAAAAGGGACGCTGGTGGCGGTTTATGAATTTCACATTATTGCACTGACGGAGTCCGATGGAATGATGGATAATCAGGATATTGAACGTGAATATACGGTGAACGGTTATAGTAAATTGGGGACAAAAACGATAACGGCAGGTGATCGGTTGGCTACGCATAAAAAGGCCCTTTCGCAACTAGCGCGTGATCTGGCTGTTTTTGTAAAATAAGGAGGTATGTGATATGGTACCGCGTTCAGATGATATGGATAACATCATTCAGGACTTTATCATAGAATCTACTGAATTGATCGAGCAGATGGAGCGTGACCTGCTTGAACTCGAAAAAGACACTCAAAATCTCGATCTTCTAAACAGTATTTTCCGGTCCGCACATACCGTTAAAGGGTCCGCATCATTTTTAGGATTTAACATACTTACAAAATTAACCCATCATGCCGAAGATGTGCTCAATAAACTCAGGAAAAATGAAATGGAAGCGGCTCCCGAGATCGTTGATCTGTTGTTCGCCGTAATGGATAATATGAAAACGTTACTTGAGCAGATCAGTAAAGGTGAACCCGAGAATGCAAATATCGACGAACTGATAGGGAAATTGCAAAAAGCCAGTGAAAGCAGTGTTGTAGTTGCGGTTGAGCATCATGACGAGGACGCTCATGAAGAGGAACCCGACGACGGACAACCGAATTATTTTAAAGATGAGGTGTTGCGGGAAGTGCTTCAGGAATTCGTCATTGAAGCGGAAGAAAACCTCGATTTTCTCAGTCAAGAATTGGTGAATTGGGAAAAACATAAAGATAACAAGGAAATATTAAATGATTTTTATAGAAAAATCCATACCGTTAAGGGATCTGCCGGTTTTATCGGTATTAGTCAAATGGCGGAGGTCGCTCATAAGATCGAGGATATACTCAATAAGATCCGTGACGGAGTATTTTCTTTGGAGCGTGAACTGGTGGATGCAATGCTTGACGGTATCGATAAGCTGCAGTTGATCACAAAAGATCTAAAGGAAGGTAAACAGCCTCAGGTTGATACGAAAGCCACATTGTTGCGATTGGCGCAAATGACCGGCGATGCGCATAAACTCGAACAGGTCTCTAAGGATAAACAAAAAGAGGATATCCCCGTTGAGCAGAAAAACGCAGGGGCATTGGTGAAAGAACGCGGCGTAGATCAGACCATTCGCGTAGACGTGAAAAGGCTTGATCAATTGATGAACCTTGTCGGTGAATTGGTACAAGCAAAAAACCGTCTCGTTCGTATATCGAATATTCTTTCAACGGTTAAAGACAATGAGTTCATCGAACAACTAAATGATAATACCGCAAATATCAATTTTGTAACTTCTGAATTGCAAATGGCTGTCATGAAAACACGATTGCTTCCGATCGGCAAGGTGTTTAATAAGTATCCGCGTATGATTCGTACATTGGCGCGGGAAAAGAATAAAGAAATAGATCTCATTATATCGGGTGAAGAGACCGAACTTGATAAATCTATTGTGGAATATATCGGAGACCCGCTAGTTCATATCCTGCGTAATTCGGTTGACCACGGTATCGAGTCCCCTGAAGAACGTCGTCGTGTAGGTAAACCGGCTGTAGGAACCGTTTATTTGTCTGCGTATCAGGAAGGCGATAATATCGTTATTGAGGTCGAGGACGACGGGCGCGGTATCGATATCAAAAAGGTTGCTAGAAAAGCAATTGAAAAAGGTGTCATTGATGAGGCATCCTTGCGCAATATGAGCGATAACGAGATATTGAATATTATATTTTTACCGGGATTTTCAACGGTGGAACAGGTAAGCAATACATCGGGGCGCGGCGTAGGTATGGATGTCGTGCGGTCAAATGTGCAAAAACTGAACGGAACGATCGAAATTACAACCGGTATAGGCGTAGGAACAAAAATGAAAGTACGTCTGCCGCTAACCCTTGCGATCGTTACGGCATTGCTTGTGTCGGTCTCCGATGAGATTTATTCGGTACCGATCACATCGGTCATTGAAACCAGTAAAGTGACTCGTTCCGAAATTCAGACCATTAATAATAAAGAAGTCTTGAATCTTCGCGACGTGGTTTTACCGCTCGTGAGATTATCGGAGATTTTTGAAGTGCCGAATTATGACGTTGAAAAACAGGAATATTATGTTGTCATTGTCTCGGTCGGCGGCAGGAGAATGGGGCTTCTTGTGGATGAATTGCTAGGACGGGAAGAGATCGTTATCAAGTCGCTTAGCGAATATCTCGGTAATATCCAAGGGATCTCGGGCGCAAGCACTCTCGGTGACGGGCGTGTTTCCTTGATATTGGATGTAAGCGGCATTGCCGGCAGTGTTAAAAAGGATTTTGTGGGAGTATAACAGAAACATTATGGCTGACGAACGATTGAATCCAATTAATCGATTTATCGACTTGCAGAAAAATACTTCAGTCGGTGAAGTTGTTAGCTCAATTACCCACAAAGTGAATAATTATTTATTTTTACTGATCAATTATGCCACATTTCTTGAAGGCAATGATGACCTGAAAAAGAAGATCGCTCATGTTGTTGAAGAAATGAGCATGTATATGCGGTCCATTCGTGAGCGGACCGGGCGTGATTATCAATGGTCGGACCATTCATATTCCGCGATAATTTCCGAAGTATTAACGTTTGAACCGTGTTGGAAGTTTCTAAATCCGGACAGTAAGATCGTCCAGAACGCCGCGGTCGATTCCGTGGTCATACATTGTGACCGTGAACAGCTTGTATCCGCTTTAAGCGAAATCATTTCCTTCGCAGTTCAGCATACCAAAACCGGGGATGTTGAGATCAAAGTCTATTGCGAAGATGACATGATCATTTGGGATATTCTTCATGAACATGATGGTAGCGTTAAGCTTCCCGAGCTTATTCAGGATCCGTTTTCAAATGCAACAAACGAGCAAATCAATCTTGGAATGGCGTTTTGCAAGCGCACTGCCGAAAAACATGCGGGGGTGTTTCAGGTGAAACAAGAAGGGAAATTCTGTTCTCAGAAGTTCATCATTCCCATACTAAAAACTGAAGGTGAGTAAATGAATACTGTACCGGAAAGCGTACTGCAAAAACTAACTGACCTAGCTGTGATGCCGCATATTGCGCAGCAAGTAATAGATCTCTTGCAGGATGATAATGTTACCGCTGTCGATTTGCAAAATGTCGTTTATCGTGACGAGGCCCTGACGGCAGCGTTACTGAAGACGGCCAACTCATCATATTACTCTACCGTGCGGCGTATCACGACCGTACGTGATTCCGTAGTTATTTTAGGCATGAATACGGTTAAGAATCTTGTTATTGCCTATTCTACGAAACATATATACGGCGATTCGCGTTCGCTGGTATCACGTAAATTATGGGAGCATGCTCAATTCGTAGCATTCATCGCACGGGCTATAGCACGAAAACGTAAGCACTCCGATCCGGAAGAAGCTTTTATAGCGGGGCTGTTGCATGATTTGGGGAAAACGTTTTTATACCAGATATCACCGAAAGAATATGAGATCATTCTGGCTGAAGTATACGGCACAAAAGAGACTTTTTATTTGCCGGAGAATCGGATACTTGGCTATAATCACGCCGATATCGGAAGAGAGATCGCCATTCGATGGAAATTCAGCGACGGGTTGATCGACGGGATTCGGTTTCATCATGATATGGCGGCGGCATCCGAGACGCCTCTCGCCGTTTACGTTAATGTTGCCGACGCGCTTGCTTATCATCTCGGCTTTGGTCTATATCAGGCTCCCGTTGATTTCATGCAGCTGGAATCCGCCCGCACGCTGGGGCTGACAGGCGAGGATATTGAGCAACTTACGGCAGAAGCAGATACTGCGCATAAGAACGGTGAACTATTGATCGATTAAGGAGAAGAACATGGGATATACGATCGGCATAGATCTTGGCACGACAAACTCCGTGATGGCATATTTAAAAGACGGTAAACCGGAGATTATACCGAATAACCGTGGGGAACGTCTTACGCCCTCCTGTGTATCGTTAACGAAAGACGGCGAGATCCTTGTCGGGCAAAGTGCAAAAAATCAGGCGGTTATCAATCCGGAGCGAACAATAGTATCTATAAAACGCTTAATGGGTACCAAGGAAAAAATTAAAATAGACAAGACGGTATTTTCGCCCGAAGAGGTATCCGGCATTATCCTAAAAAAACTCAAAGAGGATGCGGAGGAATTTCTCGGGGGACCGGTGAGCGATGCCGTAATAACTGTCCCCGCTTATTTCAATGATAACCAGCGTTCTGCCACCATGCAGGCAGCTAAGATCGCGCAATTAAATGTATTGCGTATCATCAACGAACCTACAGCAGCTGCGCTTGCGTACGGCGCAATCAATAATACCGACGGAGAGCGTATCATCATCTTAGACTTAGGCGGCGGTACGTATGATGTGTCCCTGCTTGACGTAGGCGATAATGTGTTTGAAGTTCTTGCGTCGGCAGGCAATAATCATCTGGGCGGAGATGATTTTGATAAACGGATCGTTGAGCATATTTTATCGGCTTTTTACAGTGAAACGGGCATTGATCTTTCGGGTGACCGGATGGCATTACAACGTATGTATGAGCAAGCGGTAAAAGCTAAGATCGAACTATCCGAAGCGAAGCATACATCCATAAGTATTCCATTTATTACAGCCGATGAACTTGGCCCGCGTCATCTTGAGATGCGCTTAACCAGAGCACAACTTGAAGAGCTCATCGCCGATTATATTGACAGTCTAGCCGAGCCGTTTTTTCAAGTAATCGATGATGCTAAGGTCAGTATAGCCGAGATATCAAAAATGATACTTGTTGGTGGATCGACACGTATTCCTGCAGTGGATAAAAAATTTCAGGAATTGGCCGATACTCAACCGTATAAAAACATCAATCCTGATGAATGCGTGGCGATAGGGGCTGCAATTCAAGCCGGAATCATCCAGGGCGTTATTCAACAGACCGGCGGCGAGCAGATGATCCTCGTTGACGTTACGCCTTTTTCATTGGGGATTGAGATCGACAAAGGCCGCTTCATACCGATCATAACGCGTAATACGCCGATCCCTGTCACTAAAATGCAGAATTTTACCACCGTTTCTGACTATCAGACAATCGTTGACGTAAAAGTATTTCAAGGCGAAGAAGAATATGTAAAAGATAACCACTTTCTTGGAAATTTCGAATTGACCGACATCAAACCGGCCCGTAAGGGAGAACCCGATATTGAGGTCTCTTTCAGTCTTGATCAAAACGGTGTTTTGTCGGTGACTGCTCTCAATAAGCAATCCGGTGTTTCAAGTAGACTTGCTATAAAAAACATGAGCTCTCTTTCCGATGCCGAAGTTGATGCAATTTTAGAAGAGAATAAAAAGCAGGAAATGGCAATGCAATTTAAGGAAGATGCAGTCATTGAAGACGCACAAAAGATAATTGAGGCCTTACAGTGTTATGCTGTTACTGCCACAGAGACTGAACAGGATGACATAGGTCATTTGATCGATGATCTGAAGAAAAACACCGATGATTGTGATATTACTGTTTTAAAAGAACTGATCGCAACTGCACGTATAATAATAGAAGGGCATAATGAATGATCGACACGGATACCTGTTACACCATTCTTGAAGTTTCAGTAAACGCTGACCGAGAAGAAATAAAAAAAGCTTACCGAAAAATGGTTAAAAGGTATCATCCTGATAACCGCGGCGGAGATATAGAGAAGTTTAAAAGGGTTCAGGATGCGTATAACCAATTATGCCGTGCTCCGGTTGAGTATAAAATTAAACAGGCAATTGATGTAAAATCCGAGAGGGAGGCACCGAAAAAGAAGTATTTTTTCTTTCATATCATTGATCCGCTCGTACGGCGTATGCCTGCCGAAGAAATAGTGCGGTTAGTGATCTATTCCGGTAATTATCTGTTGCGCAGGCAGGCTATGTATGTGTTGTATGAACGTAAAGAAGAAGTTTTGAGGACGTTGATCCATGCAGCAAAAAAAGACCTAAATACTGCCAATCGTGCTATAGCGGAAGATTTCCTACTTTCTTATCTCAAAGATTACGGCAATTTACAAGCTGCACGAGAGTTTTGGCTCTCTGCTGATGTCAGCGAGAAATATGTTTTACTTGTATATTTGATAGAGAAACAAATTAAAGGGTATAAAAACGTTGTAAGCAGATCGATCGTATCATTACCGTTGTTTTTACAGGTTAAAGTAAGGAAATATTTAAAGATATGACAATTCAGATTGACTATTCTGCCGTTGACGCATTGCTGGCAAATCATCATTTGCCGACAAATGTTGTAGTAAAATTGATACAACTTTTGATGGCAGAAGACAGTAATTTTCGCGAAATCACCGGAGAACTTGAAAAGAATGCAATTCTTACGGCAAAAGTATTCAATTTGATCAATTCCGGATATTATTATCTGCCGCATAAGATCACCGATATTCACCATGCGGTATCTCTTCTTGGGTTGGACAAGCTTCGCGAACTATTGCTTTGTGTGCTGTTTTATGAACATACCAAAACATTTTCTCTCGTTACGGAAGAAGAACGAAAACGTTTTTTCTTTTTCGCTTTTGTATCCGCGCTTATTACACAACGTATATCACAAATCAAAGGTATCCCGATTCATGGGCAGTTGTATTCGCAGATGCTTTTGCGCCATGTAGGGCTTTTATTTTTATATGAATTAAAATTCAACGAAATGACGGAAGTCACTAAGGTTAACGGAGAAACACTACAGCAGTTTCTTGACGGAGAATTGTCACAATTCGGTTTAACGCATGTGACAATCAGCCGATATGTGCTTGAAAAATGGCATCTTCCCAAATCATTCATCGATTCGGCGTGCTATTCTTCGGTTACGCCTGATATTGCCATTCAATATAAGATCATGACATTTTGCGAGGAATTTGTATGGGCGGTCTTGAGTAATCATATCATCGAAGAGCTTCCGTATTTTTTTATTTTTACGGAAAAAGAACTTCTTATGTCATTGTCCCTTCTTGATGATACGTTGGCATCGGTATTGCCTAAAATTCAGAATTTTCTTGATACATACGGATTAAACAACATCCTATATAAAGATTTTGAAAATATTCATAAATTTTTTATGGCGGAAAAACACGAATTTTCCCGTGACGTTATTGTTACTCTCAATAAAAGATTGTATAAACAGGAATTTTTACATGGTTTTTTAAAGAATCTTGTTTACGGCGACCCAATGAAGGCATTTCAATCGTTTTTTTCAACATTTACGACATATTTCAGATTTGACAGGGTGCTTTTCTTTGAAAAAAACAGTCATGGCTATGTGATCAGGGAGTATTTGGCAAATGTCAACACAGACATATTTCAACAGCAGACTATTACAATGCCGGATGATTTCGGCGGGAAAAAATGGTACACAGAACAAGACAAATTGCTCCATTCCAGTTTTCTCAAACGGATTGAAAGTGAGCACTACTATATTTTTCCGGTACCCTCCCCGAATAGCAATTCCGGGTTCATTTATGCGGATAATGCAATCAGCCAACGTACCGTATCATCAGAAGAGATCGATGAGGTCACGGATTTCCTATCTTATACCGGCATGATCTATCTGCGTTTGTGCGCCGATGAATCTTCTGCAATAAAAGAGCGGTTGCATCTTGTCCATGATATGGCGGTAACGCTCAATCATCGTATCAATTCCCCGTTGACCATTATTTTAGGTACGCTTGAGCTACTAAAGCGAAAACTTCCCGATGATACTTCCTTATGTGATAAGATAAACGGCGCCGTAATGGATATATCGTCAGTTTTGAAAGAATTTGAGGAATCCGACAGTGTCTCGCAGTCATCGTATTTGGCGCGAAAGACCATGTTACATGCAAATAATAAAAAAGGAGACGGTTATGCGGAAAAAAATTAATGCATTCCTCAAAAATGTTTCTCACGCAACCACCTATGAGGAAATCCTTTCCAGTTTGATGACGGCGCTTATGCAGGAGCTGCATCTCAAACAATGTTTGCTGTATTCATATTGTACCGATACATTTAAAATTAAAATAAGTCGAGGCACAAGCGCCACGTATATAAATAAACATTCATTGACCATGGATGAACCCACAGTGAAAAAAGCCTTTGAAAAAAAGGATGGCGTTGAAGCCGGAAAAGATTTTCCAATCGAAAATCATCCGGGCGAAGTGTATTTGTTTCCCTTGATCACAAAAGGGACCATTACCGGATTGTCAGTAATGGCTCGCGATAAAGAATTTCATGATGATGACCTGATGCTGTTTGAAAACATCAGCATGCTTGCCGGATTTATCATGCGTTCCATGCAGCTTGATGAAATGGTGCACAGTATGGCTGTGTATGACGAAGATACCGGCACATACAGCGCGAGTTATTTCTATCTGAAATTGCAGGATGTGCTTGAACGCCTTCGTCGTCACAAACAATGTTTTGCCGTGTTTTATACGCGGTATCATGATTTTATCGAATTAAAAAAGAAATATGGTAATGTTGCCATGGATAAAGCGGTCGCCGGATTAGCAAAAACTATTCGCAAACATATTCGCACGATCGATACTGTCTCGCTTCACGGCGGCACAAGCATTATGGTCATTTTGGAAAATCCGGAAGAAGTATCGATCATTGATGTCATCAACCGTATGGAAAAAGAAATGAGCAAATTTCTTAAGGAAAATACTATTGAAGCACGCTTTGATAAAGGCCTTGTCTATGTTCGCAAAACAAAAACCGTTGACGATATCCTTGAATTACTCGAAGAGTCTATCTACGAATCTGCCCGGATGAACAATTTGGTTATTATAGATAAGTAATTTTATTATCATAAGTTACAAAAAAAAGAACACTGAGTGAAGCGTTCTATTTTCTGATGATGATCTCGGAGACAAGGGTTGAAGTGTTTTTTTATGGGATGATACTTCTTATATTTACTGCATAAAACTATTGCCAAAAACCTTATTTCGTATACAATCCCATCGGATAATGGTCAAATCTCACAAGGGAGGAATATCTATGCTTTTAATAGGCGAACGCCCGTTGACGATACAAGATGTTTGGAATGTTGCCGTAAAGCGTGAACAAGTAGCATTAAGTGAAGCCGCACAAGAGCAGATAACGATTTCACGCAACAGAGTAGATGCGATCCTTAAAGAAGATAAAGTAGTTTACGGGATAAATACCGGATTCGGTGAATTTTCCCGCGTCAAAATATCACGCGAACAATTGAAAACATTGCAACGGAATCTCATAATATCGCATGCCGTGGGTGTAGGCGCAGATCTGAGCGCCGAAGTCGTACGCGCGATCATGGTATTGCGTGTCAACAATATTGCACTTGGTTATTCGGGCGCTACATTAGAAGCCGTTGAAACATTATGCGCAATGATCAATAAAGGTGTGCATCCGTGTGTGCCTGAAAAGGGTTCTGTAGGCGCCAGCGGCGATCTTGCTCCGCTTGCTCATGTCGTTCTAGTTTTGATGGGAGAAGGAAAGGCTGAGTATAACGGCACTGTCATGAACGGCGCAGAAGCCATGAAAATGGCAGGCATTTCCGTGCACGAGCTTGATGCAAAAGAAGGACTTGCGCTGATAAACGGTACACAAGTAATGACCGCTGTCGGAAGCCTTGCCTTGTATAAAGCAATTCGATTATCAAAAATTGCCGATATCACCGGTGCGACAACACTTGAAGCGCTTAAAGGTACCGATAAGGCCTTTGATGAACGTGTTCATTTATTACGCCCGCATATGGGACAGATAAATGCCGCTTCAAATCTACGTAAGTTGTTAGCAGGAAGTGAGATATTGCCGTCACACCGTAATTGCTCCGAAGTGCAAGATGCATATTCGCTTCGTTGTATGCCGCAGGTTCACGGGGCTACCAAAGATGCGCTTCGATATGTAAAAAATGTCCTCGAGACAGAGATAAATAGCGTTACCGATAATCCGCTTATTTTTGACAACGAAGCTATCTCAGGCGGAAATTTTCATGGTCAGCCGGTTGCTATAGCGATGGATTTCATGAAAGTTGCCGTGGCTGAGCTTGGAAATATTTCCGAACGTAGGACAGAACGTCTCGTTAATCCCAATTACAGCAATGATCTTCCGGCCTTTCTTATCAAGGAAGGCGGTGTGAATTCCGGGTGGATGATACCTCAATATGTATCGGCAGCTCTTGTGTCAGAGAACAAGGTGCTGGCGCATCCGGCATCAGTGGATTCTATCCCCACATCAGCCGGCAAAGAAGATCATGTGAGTATGGGGACGATAGCAGCTCGTCAGTGCGCACAGATCGTTGATAATGTATATCACGTGCTTGCAATTGAACTTATAGCTGCTGTGCAGGGATTAGAATTCCGCAGGCCGCTGAAAGCAGGAAAAGCTGTTGAAACAGCATTCGAACTGGTTCGTTCGAAAGCCGCGATCATTGAGAAAGACCGTTGGTTCAAGCTTGATATCGATGCTGTTACCGCATTAATTAACACTGATGCATTTACCGAAGCTGTTGAGTCTGTTTCGGGAACGCTTGATGTTTGATAAAGGAGGATGATCGTGATGATGACCAATGAAACGGTGAAACAAGCCATGAACATCCGTTTGGATAAGATCTTCCCACAACTGCCGGTAATGCCGACATTTGAACCGGGAATTCGCCGCGCTCCGAAGCGTGATGTAAAACTAACAGCGGCGGAAGTGGAACTTGCATTAAAAAATGCGCTTAGATATATACCTGAACAGTGGCATGAACAGCTTATCCCGGAATTTCTTGAAGAATTATCTACAAAAGGCAGAATATACGGGTACCGGTTTCGTCCGCAGGGAAATCTATCAGGCAAATCGATTTTTGACTATGAAAGCGCCTGCATGGAAGGCAAGGCATTTCAGGTCATGATCGATAATAACCTTGATTTTGCCATCGCCCTGTATCCCTATGAATTGGTCACATACGGTGAAACCGGTCAGGTTTGTCAAAACTGGATGCAGTATCATCTTATTAAAGCATATCTTACAATTCTGAAATCCGACCAGACACTTGTCATAGAAAGCGGTCATCCTGTGGGATTATTTACCACAAAGCCTGACGCTCCTCGTGCGATCATTACCAACGGGCTTATGATCGGCATGTTCGATACGCAGGAACATTTCAATCGCGCAGCAGCGCTCGGTGTGGCCAACTATGGTCAGATGACCGCGGGCGGATGGATGTATATCGGGCCGCAAGGTATTGTGCACGGCACTTATAATACGATCCTTATCGCCGGACGCATGAAACTCGGCGTAGCAAGTGACGGCGATCTTCGCGGGAAATTGTTCATCACATCCGGACTCGGCGGTATGAGCGGCGCTCAGCCGAAGGCAATAGAAATAGCAAACGGCGTAGGCATTATTGCCGAAGTAGATCATTCCCGTATCGAGACTCGTCATTCGCAGGGATGGGTGAAACTGATCGCCGATACGCCTGAAAAAGCGTTTCAATTGGCAGAAGAGTACATCGCAAAAAAAGAAGCATGTTCTATCGCTTTTCACGGCAATATCGTTGATCTCTTAGAATATGCGGTTACGGCTAATAAGCATATTGATATGCTTTCCGATCAAACCTCATGTCATGCCGTCTATGACGGCGGGTACTGTCCGCAGGGTGTTACCTTTGAAGAACGTACCACGTTGCTTGGCTCAGATAAAGCACACTTTAAACAGCTTGTTGATGCCAGCTTGCAGCGCCATTTTGAGCTTATTAAGATTCTTGTTTCCCGCGGGGTGTATTTTTTCGATTATGGCAACTCATTCATGAAAGCCATATTTGACGCAGGTGTACAGGAAATATCAAAGAACGGTATCGACGAACGCGATGGATTCATTTGGCCAAGTTACGTTGAAGATATTCTCGGGCCGGAGTTGTTTGATTACGGTTACGGTCCATTCCGCTGGGTGTGCTTATCCGGTAAAGAAGAAGACCTTATAAAGACCGATAATGCTGCGGCGGAATGTATCGATGAACATCGTCGTTACCAAGACCGCGATAATAAAGTGTGGGTACGTGATGCAATGAAGAATAAGCTTGTTGTTGGAACAAAGGCGCGTATTTTGTATCAGGATGCATTTGGACGATTGAAAATTGCATTAAAGTTCAATGATATGGTACGTAAGGGCGAGATCGGGCCGGTCATGCTCGGTCGCGATCATCATGATACGGGTGGTACAGATTCTCCGTTCCGTGAGACATCAAATATAAAAGACGGTTCCAATATTATGGCTGAGATGGCAACACAGTGTTTTGCCGGTAATGCCGCACGCGGAATGAGTCTTATTGCACTCCATAACGGTGGTGGTGTGGGGATAGGTAAGTCGGTAAACGGCGGGTTCGGTATGGTGCTTGACGGCAGCGAACGTGTCGACCGAATTCTTGAGACCGCTATGCCGTGGGATGTAATGGTGGGCGTGTCGCGACGATCATGGGCACGCAACGAACATTCGATCGAGACTTGTGTTGAGTATAATACTATCCGCACTGGTAAAGACCATCTGACGTTGCCGTTTGTGGCGGATCAGAAGATGATCGATAGATTTCTTAATAAATAACGTTGAAATAATCCATATTTTACAAACAGCAGAGATTTCTCTGCTGTTTTTTTTATAATCTCGTTGATTATTTTTCGGTTTTTAAGGAAAGTCGGTAAAAAAATACAATTATGGAAACAGCAATGAGTGTTGAAAGGATCTGGCTTATCGGTCCATGGGCAATATTCGGAAAAAATAAGTCAAGATCAACGATATCAAAAAAATTGAAACGGCTCATATCCAATTTTATAATTGAATCTATGATAAGAATGACCATGTGGATTACGCCTGATAAGAGAACAAGATTTAATACTGCTGCGAGGAATTTATTTTTTTTCACGGTTGGAAACCTCCGAATAATATTGTTTCTGCATCGCGGGCAAATTGTATCAGTTCACAACAGAACTGTCTAGGTAATTTATAAAAATGAACTCGCGGATTTTTCTTTTACGATTCTTTCATCGTATTAATAAGCGCATATAAAATGATTGCGATCAATTTCGCGGTATGATTGTCCTGATCGAAACGCGGTGATACTTCGGCAACATCAAAACTTATCACTTTTTCTGTTTTTACTATTTCCTTAAAAAATCGTAAGAATACTTCAGGATGCATGCCGAATGGTTGTAATGCAGATACTCCGGGCGCAAACGCAGAGCTGAATACGTCACTGCAGAGTGTTACATATAAGTGGGAATGTTGCTCCGTAAAGAGCGCTATGTCCCGTGAAATGGTATCAAGCGTTGTATCGGTAATGTCTTTGGAAAGAATATATTTCACGCCTAAGGCGTCTGCTCGTTTAAACAGGCTGATGGTATTTCCGTATGTTTGAATTCCCAGGCACATATAGTTGAACGGTTTGTTGTTGTTTTTGCATTGATCTGCTATTTGTGAGAACATAGTGCCCGATGAGCCGTGTTCCTTATAGGGCCGAAGATCGAAATGCGCATCGAAATTAATTATACCGAGAGAGCTTTCTGGAGTTGTAGTTTTCAAAAAATCCATAATGCCAGTATAATTACCCAGAGAAAGTTCATGTCCTCCGCCTAACACGATTGGGAACATCGCATTGTTCAAGATGATCGTTACGGCACGCGCCAGGTCATCCTGAGCAACTTCCATGTTGCCATCTACGCAATAAATATCGCCGGCATCATACAATTGGATGGACTCAGTGAAGGTGACGGGCAGGTTCGCAAATTCTTTTCGGATGTATTCCGGTCCCCGTTCTGCGCCCGGCCGGCCCAAATTTCGCTTTACTCCTTCGTCACAGCGAAATCCGATAAAGCAAATGTTTATTGAATTACTATTCAATTGTATTGTCGAAATAGTAGACAAATTGATCAACGTAATGATCTGATGCATTCTGAAAGAATCTCTGTCGGTGGGATCGTCAATTCTACCGGTCCAAAAAGCAGGATCGGTCGTAGAATAATGTACCGGGTTCATGGTGATCATCACTTTCCGGCTGCAATGCCATCATTGTAAAATTACACATCAGTATTACATCTAGCATAAAAGTTGTCAAGCGGTATCGGGCACGGGAGGCTGTTCAGATCTTTACTTTATCAAGGTTCCACTGGAAGCATAACGGGTTCCATTTTTTGAATTTATCCGGAAGGTCGCTGAGCGTAAGTGTTGCATCCGGCTCAGTTTTTTTTCTTGTCATGAAATCGATGATAATGTCGATATATTCTATCTGGTCGGCCACATCTTGTCTATGGCCGACACTGCCGTGCCCCGGAACAAAGGTTTCGTGATCAAGCAGCGAAGCAAGAGCTTCTTTTAGATTATACGGATTTCCGGAGCCCAGCCATGGGTGCTCTTTTACCATAAGTATGTCTCCGGTGAATACGATCTTTTCGTTTTCCAATACCATAACGATATCTTCCTCGGAATGAGCGGTAGTAAAGCTTTTCAATTGAGCGGTTCGATCATCACCTCTGATCATCAGCGTGTCGTTGAACAGTATTGTCGGGGGTATTACAACCGAGCGAGCTCGTGAGATATTGGTCATCATCAGCATAGTGTTCAGATCATTAAGGCGTTCGATACCTTCTTCTTTTACAACGGTTGCTTCAATTTCAGCCAACTGTTGCGGAGTTTTTTTCCACGTCGGAAGCTTTGGTCTCAGGTCTTCCATGATCTTTCCGACTGTAGTTGTTGAAATTATTTGCACAGATCCGTTGAATGCCGCTGTGCCAAGAAAATGGTCTAAATGACTATGGCTGTACACGATCATGACCGGTTTATCGCCAAACGTATTCTTGCTGAGTTCGATCGCTTCTTCTGTCGCTTCGATATTTAAAAACGTATCCCAAAACAGTATAAAATTTCCAAAGTCGATAATGCCGACATTACTGCCGCTAACTTTTTCCTTTTTATCGGTCAATGCAAGAATGCCCTTGCCGATTTCAGTGCAATCAAATAATTCCATTGGTATTGTTTTCATAGAGTCATCCCTCCTGAAAAAATGGTGTTCTTTCGCTATCATTTCCTATAATTGTTTCAAAATCGATTATTGCATAATGACCAATGTGAATCAAGAAAACTAAAGTATGAGAGAATAAAAAAAATTATATTTTATCTCCGGATAAGCCAGAATAATGTTTTGCAAACAATCCGGACACACGCTATGACTGAATTCAGCGTCGGTATTCGCACTTATATATGACTCGACCTGATCCCAGTAGCCCTGGTCATTGCGAATTTTTTTACAATGGCTGCATATCGGAATGATTCCTTGAAGTGTTTTGATATGCTCAAGGGCTTCGCGTAATTGGCGATTTTGTTCTATCAAGGCCTCTTCGATAATTCTTCGTTGGTTGATGTCGAAATTGACACCGATAAATTTTGTAATGTCGCCGTGTTTATTTCGCTCAATCACTTTACCATAATTACCGATCCAGTACCATGACCCGTCTTTTATTACCGCTTGAATGTGATTGTAAAAAGCGGTATCATATATAATATTAAAGGGGGAGAAGATGTTTAAAAAAGGATTATTTTTTATAACCATTACTGCTATAGTGGTCGGTTTTTCTATATTGTCGGTAACATTGTGGGGCGGTAAGTCTGAAGAAGTTGTTTTTAAAGAAAATATTATTATTTCCGGAACAATGACCATTCAGGAATTCGGTGAAAAAAATGCGTTATCACGACCGGTATTAAAAGAAATATTTGGTCTTCAGGACTCATCAGAATTAAATAAAACACTATCACTGTATGGAAGTGATGAAGAAGTAAAACTTTTTGTAGATAAAAAACTTGCCCTGATGAGCGAGGGTGAAAGTAAAAACTGGCTGAAGATCCCTTTGAAATTCGGGTTATGGTTGTTTTTTGTGTTTGGAATATTTTTATATTTCAGAAAACATCGAATGACTGATAAGATACGAATTATTTTGTTGGCAGTGTCGGTTGTGATTTTTGGTATTGTCTTGGGTTCTGACCCCGGCCCGATGGGGACGGTGAAGGATGCAGTGGTATTATATGGCGCGAAAAAAGTTGTATTTTTCCCGAGAATGGTTGCCTTGACTGTTTTTTTATTTATGGTGTTTATTGTTAATAAATTTATATGTGCCTGGGGATGTCAGGTAGGAGTGTTACAAGATTTGCTGTACAGAATCACAAAGAGTAATAAATTCAACATTCAAAAGATGTCTTTTAAAATACCATTTGCAGTGACGAACAGTATTCGTGTACTCTTTTTTGTGAGTATGGTAGGTGTGGCATTTTTATGGGCAATAGATCTGATAGGCTTTATAGATCCGTTTAAGATTTTTCATCCGACCGTATTGTCGTGGGCCAGTATAGCCTTTATCGCAGGTATTCTTTTTATGAGTATGTTTGTGTATAGGCCGTGGTGTCATTTGTTTTGCCCATTCGGACTTATCGGATGGTTGGTCGAGAAAGTAAGTGTGGTAAAGATATCGGTTAATTATGAAAAATGTATCGCGTGCAATAAATGCGTGGAAGCATGTCCATCAACGGTCATGGAAGCAATACTAAAGAATGAGAAAAAAACAATTCCTGATTGTTTCGCGTGTTATTCATGCCGCGAGGTGTGTCCGGTGGGAGCAATTGATTTTTCTGCGAAAAAAAGGAGTATTCCGCCAAAGGGTCATTTTAATAAGAAAGCAATATAACTTAAGACTTATAACAAAGGAGGTTCTTATGGACAGTTCAGAAAAAAAAGGTATGCCGTTGTTGGGAGATCCGTTCCCTCAGATGAAAGTGCTGACAACGCAAGGTGAAAAAATGTTACCGGATGAGTTTAAAGGAAAATGGTTTGTATTATTCAGTCATCCGGCTGATTTTACGCCGGTGTGTACAACCGAATTTGTGGCGTTTCAGAAACGCTATGATAAGTTCAAAAAGTTGAATTGTGAACTCATCGGTATGAGTGTCGATCAAGTGTTCTCACATATAAAATGGGAGGAATGGATCAAGGAAAAGCTTGGTGTGAAAATTGAATTTCCGATTATTGCGGATAATGGTATGGTTGCTGAAAAGCTCGGATTAATTCATCCGGGAAAAGGGACTAATACTGTACGTGCGGTATTTATTGTTGATGATGAAGGAATAATTAGAATTATTTTCTATTACCCGCAGGAATTGGGGCGCAATATGGACGAAATTCTTCGTGCAGTCGAGGGGATGCAGTATTCCGATAATAACGGGGTCGCTATGCCCGCACAGTGGCCGGACAGTGAAGTTGTCGGTAAGAATCATGTTATTATTTCTCCCGCTAAGGATGTAAAAACAGCTGAAGAGCGTTTCGAACGGGCAAAAAAGGGAGAGTTTGAGTGCTTTGACTGGTGGTTGTGCCATAAAGAGATGAAATAATACCATTTAGATTTTTAACATCACAAGAAGGGATGTAGTATGCATCCCTTTTTATTATTATTGATTCATTTGGGTTTTCATGTAAAATTATTGCACAGAGGTGATGTTTATGACTAAAGGTATTGTTTATTCTATCGCAATCAGCGCACAACGCGGAGAGCTCAAACATGAAGTTGAGTCGGCGGTATTTATCGAAAACTTCGGTATCGAAGGTGATGGTCACGCAGGTGACTGGGGACGACAGGTGACGGTGCTCAGTTATGAAAGCGTGGAGCGCGTAAATAAAGAACACGATCTCACCATGAAATCCGGTGATTTTGCCGAGAACGTGCTTATAAAGGGCTTGAATGTGACGCAGTTGCAACCGGGGGATCGCTTTCAACTGGGGGATTCTGTTATTTTAGAGATATCACAGATCGGTAAGGAAGATCATCCGAGTGTGGTGACACGCACGTTCGGCGTCAGTTTGTTGCCGTATGAGGGATTGTTTTGTAAAGTTATTCAAGGGGGAACGGTGAAAAAGGGGGATGCGGTAGAAATGCTATAGTATTTCATGTCCAATTTCACGAATCTTGTTTTAATTCCATATCAATTTAGGAGTTCAAGGGCTATTAAATATTAAACATCGTGAGTTAGTAAGAAACAATAATAACATGGTGCACCATTGAAGTTTGTTATGTGAATTTTCTAGAGATAAGTCTTGTGCTAAAATCGTATCTTACTTTTTGTCTTGACACAAAAAGTAACAAAAAAGTCAAGGCTGTAAAAAATCAGCTACAATTCTGCGCACTTTTTCTAAAACAAATAAACTCGCTACGCTCACACAGTATTTGTTTTTTAACGAAAAAGTTCTTGAATTGCTGCACGCTGATTTTTTAATGCCGTTTTTCCTTCCCCCTCTTTTTTGCAAAGAGGGGGAAACGCGTAACCGCGAGGGGGATCTAAATTATATTTTTTAATCTAAATGGGTCAAATTCCCCGAAGCTTGCTTCGGCTTCACTATTA
>CAZIJP010000016.1:0-29129 GCA_964539615.1 uncultured bacterium | reverse complement strand
GTGAATGCGATCAATTGTGCGCAGATGTTGCTGGGTACCGAACGATATAGAGAATTAATGCACCGAGAAGCGTTCATCATGTTGCCCGAATGGATACTGCAATGGAAGAGTATCATCGAAAACGAACTGGGGCTATCGAAACTGATAGCGCAAGAACTGATGCAGGAACATCGCAAGGAATTGATCTATCTGGATACCGGTATCATCCCCGTACCGCTCTCGGTCATACGCGAATTCTCGGATTATACGTCGTTGCCGTGGAGTGTAGAAAAGATCACCTTAATGCACTTTCTGCGATTGCTAACGGATGCCGAAGAGATAGCTGCCGGCAGGCTACCTAGAGAGGAAGAAACGTGAGCGAGAAAACGAGGACTGAATCATTGGCGCAGCAAATGATGGCTGTTGAGGTATTCGCCGATTTATTGCTTACAACTAATCCCGAAGAGCTCGGAAAAAAACTCACCGAACAGATACGCTCTATGACCGGAGCGCAGACCGTTATTTTATTGTCGCATGAGTTGGACCTGCACCGCTTGCTGTATGTCTCGCCGGAACGGCGAAGATCACTTATCAATGAGAAAGATTATAATAAATTTTGCACTGAGCATCATCCGGAGAAATTGCCGTATTTAACGGAAAAGATCCCCTCGAATAATATAATAAAAAGTATTTTGTTGCAAGCAGGGGTAACTTCCATAGTGCGAGTGCCGTTACAAGTAGCACATGATACATTTGGCGTTATACTTATTTTCAATGTACACGATTTAGCCCGAATGGATGAATATACTATTTTTTTAAAGCTTTTATCGCCGGTTTTTGCGCTTGCTTTGCGAAATGCGATCAATCTTGAAAAGATCGACCGACAATCGCGGTCTTTGCAAGAGCAGGCGAAAGAATTGGAAAATCGCGTTTTCGAGCGGACAAAAGAATTGGAAGAGACGAACAGATCGCTTTCTTTGTCCCGGATCGCTACGCTGAACATGATGCAAGATGCGATCGAAGCGCAAAAAAAAGCAGAAAAAATCACCGAAGAATTGAGTAAGAGTGAAGCAAAATATCGCTTGTTATCGGAAAATGCCGGCGACGTTATTTTTACGTTGGATATGGACCTGAAGTATACTTTTGTCAGTCCATCGGTATTTAATCTGCGCGGCTACAGGCCTGATGAAATAATCGGTAATGCCATAGATGAGACATTGACATCTGAATCATTACTCATTGCTAAAACAATGATCAATGAAGAATTTCAAAAATTGAAATCCGGTGGATTGGCAAAAGACTACAGCCGTATCATTGAAATGCAAATGAAAAAAAAGAATGGAGACAGCGTTTGGACCGAGGTCAGAACATCATTTATATTGAGCGATACTGATCAGCCGATAGGTATACTCGGAGTCACACGCGATGTATCACAGCGTAAGATCGCTGAAGAGCTGTTGCATACAAGTAATGAGCTGAATCAGGCGATTCTGAACAATTCACCGATCGGAATTTCTGTTAGAAGCAACAACGGGAAATTATTGTCATACAACAATGCATGGATGAAAATATGGGCAATGACGGAAAAAGAGATCGAGAAAGATAAAAAACGTCCGCGATTCAACTTAGCGTTTGACGAGCGCGATGAATATCTTGATACGCATACCGTTGAGGTCAGAAGGGTCTACGAAAAAGGCGGCGTATATTATATTTCGGAGCTGAAGACATCATCAAAAAAAACTCATGCTGCGCTATGGGTATCACAGCATTTTTATGCAATTCTTGATAATTCAGGCGCTGTAGACCGCGTCGTAATACTAACCGAAGATATCACTGAACGCAAACTGGCTGAAATTGAATTGGCGCAGACCAAAGTGCTGCTTAATGCCGCATTTGAACAGACGCCGGTGCCGATGGCTCTGGCATCGGTGGAGGATAACAGTTTTAAAATGGCGAACACGGCAGCATCTGAGTTTTTAGGAGTGAATGTGTCTGATTATATCGGGAAAAAGTTGGATAAGATCAAAATACCCTGGAAAGATTACAGCGCCGACGGGAGACGATTGGAAACGAAAGAATTGCCAATGCCATTGGCTTTACATGGTATATCTACAAAAAACATGGAAATACGCGTAGAACGTGAAGACGGTACAATTCGATGGGAACTTATCAGCGGGTCACCGATTTACGATGCTGACGGTATTCTTATTGCAGGAATGATCGTATTCCCCGATATCACCGATAGAAAAAATATTGAAACAGCCCTTCGGGTAAGCGAGGAGAAGTTCAGAAATTATATCGAATCTTCTCCGATGGCGATGTTCCTTACCGATGAAACTGGTAACCTTAAAGATGTGAATACCGCTACATGTCGCTTGAGCGGATATACCAAGGATGAACTTTTAACAAAGAATTTCGTTGATTTTTTAGCTGCAACTGGGAAACCAATGACAGAGACGTTTCAAGCGTTAAAAAAATACGGAGTGTTATCGATGGAGATCTCACCGCTCTCCAAAAAAGGAACTCGCGTACCGATGCAATTATCAGCGGTCAAACTCAGCGATACAGAATATCTGGCATTTTGTGCGGATATTTCCGCCATAAAATCAGCTGAAGAAAAACTTAAGATATCTGAAGAACGGCATCGAGTGCTTTATGAAACAATGACACAAGGCGTAATCTATCACAATGAAGAAGGTGAGATCGAATTTGTAAATTCAGCAGCGGAAAATATCCTCGGATTGACCATAAGTGAAATGCAGGGAATTACATCCATGGATCCGCGCTGGAAATCGATACACGAAGACGGATCTTCATTTCCGGGTGAGGTGCATCCGGCCATGCTTGCTTTAAAAACAGGAAAGCCGGTCACTAATGTTACTATGGGAGTCTATCATCCAAAAAAAGATCAGTATGTATGGATCATTGTTTCTGCCGTACCGTATTTTGATCAGACAACAAAAAAAATGACCGGCGCATATGCTGTATTTACCGATATCACCGAGAAAAAGAAAGCGGAAGATGCGGTCGCTCTCAGTGAGCGGAAGTATAAGTTGCTTTTTAAAGAGATGCTCAACGGATTCGCACTGCATGAAATTATTTGTGATATAGACGGAAAACCCGTCGATTACCGTTTTATTGAGGTAAATCCCGCGTTTGAATTATTGACCGGCATTTCATCAAAAGCAATTATCGGAAAAACGGTAAAAGAGGTCATGCCGAATATTGAACAGTATTGGATCGAACGATATGGAAGAGTAGCGCTGACCGGTGAGCCGGATATGTTTATGAATTATGCGAGCGAATTAGAGAAATATTACGAGGTACTTGCCTATTCGCCTGAAAAAGGTACGTTTGCGGTGATCATGAACGATGTGACAGAAAATACGCTGGCGGAGATCCGGTTGAAGGAAAGCGAACTGCGGTTCCGCTCATTGACGGAAAATGCTCCCGTCGGGATTTACCTTACCGATAAAAAAGGCGATTGTGTATATGTAAACAAGGCATGGTGTGTTATGTCGGGCATGACCCCGGAAGAAGCATACGGAAAAGGCTGGATTGAAGGACTTCATGAAGAAGATCAAAAGACCATTTCAGGGAATTGGTATCATTCCGTGCAATCACAGGGGGAATGGGGATTTGAATATCGTTTTGTCGATAAGAGAAATACCGTTCGCTGGGTGTTTGGCACAGCTGCCTCAATTCAGGATGCCAAAGGTGACCTGACCGGATATGTCGGTATCAATGTTGATATCACTGAGATGAAAAAAGCGCAGGAGTCGTTGGTACTCAATGAAGAGCGTTTGTCGCGAGCCCAACGTTCGGCCGGTGTCGGAATATGGGATTGGGATATAAAAAGCGGTAAACTGGAATGGTCTCCGGAATTATATGAATTATTCGGACTGAACGAAAGCACTGTAGTAGCTTCATTTGCTATTTGGAATTCTGTCGTACATCCGGATGATCTTCAAAAAGCTACCGATTCGATCACTATTGCTGTAAAAAACGGCACTCCTCTTGCCAGTGAATATCGTATATGTAAAACGAATGGCGAAATCAGCTGGATCAGTTCGTTGGGGAAAACAAAGTATGACCAGCACGGCAATGCATTGAGCATGGCAGGTATTTGTCTCGATATCACCGAACGAAAAATCACGGAAGAAAAATTACGCGAAAGCGAGGAAAAGTTTAGGAAAATATATGAAGATGGTCCGTTGGGGATGGTCATTGTCGGTAAAGACCTTAAATTCATAATAACCAACACGACATTTTGTACCATGTTCGGATACTCTGAGCAGGAGCTTCAGCATCTGACATTTAAAGAATTGACGCATCCGGATTATGTCGAAAATGATGTCGCAAATGTTAAAAAATTAATGCACGGTGAAATGCCTGTCTATAAGATCAATAAAAAATATATTCGTAAAGACGGCAAGGTCATGTGGGGATCTGCCACAGTATCTGCAAATTTCAATTCAGAAGGGACGTTTTTATACCTTTTTGCAATGATAGAAGATATTACCGAGCGTATGCGCGCAGAAGAAGTAGTGAGAATCAGTGAAGCGAGATTGGCTCGCGGCGAGATAGTATCAAATTCAGGTAATTGGGAAATTGATCTGGTCAAAAAGATCGTTTTTGCATCAGCAGGCGCTCGCAGGATTTACGGACTTGACGGTGAGGAATGGACGCTTGATGTTGTGCAGAATATACCGCTTCCCGAATATCGGGAAAAGATGGATAAAGCCCTCAACGATCTGATAGTAAAACAAATTCCTTACGATATGGAATTTGAAATTCATAATGTACAAACACAGGAATTGCGAGATATACATTCAATTGCCGAATATGACAAAGAAAAAAAGGTAATTTTCGGTGTTATACAGGATATAACCGACCGGAAACGTATTGAAGATGAAATCAATTTGTATTTTAACGTTTCACTTGATCTGTTGAGTATTGCCAATTTCGAAGGTTATTTTACCAGGATTAATCCGACGTGGGGGCAAGTGTTGGGTTGGACGAATAACGAACTTAAAGAAAAACCGTTCCTTGATTTTGTACATAACGATGATAAGGAAAATACATTACGGGTTGTTGCCGAGTTACAGCAGGGCAAAACGGTAGTTGGTTTCGATAACAGATATCGTGCAAAGGATGGAACATACCGATGGTTGTCTTGGAATGCTTATGCAATGCCTGATCGGGATGTTATCATGGCGGTTGCACGCGATATAACGGAGCGTAAGATAAGCGAAGAGATATTGCGCTCCAGCGAAGAACGTATACGATCGGCAATCGAAAGCGCAAACGACAGCGTTTACGATTGGAATTTGATCACGAAAATAGGTAATACAAGGATTCTTAGTTTACTGGGATATCAAGCTAAAGACTATTCGGTTACGTATGAAGCATTTATGGATCTCATTCATAATGATGATCTTGCGCGCATCGAAGCATATGACGAGTTGTATCTGCATGATCCGCGGAAACAATATGATATCGAATTCAGAATGAAAACTGCCGATGGTTCGTACCGCTGGATTCGCAGCAGAGGAAAGATCGTTGATTTTACCGATGACGGGCAACCGGCTCGCATGACAGGAATTCATACCGACATCCATGAACGGAAAAGACACGAAGAAGAGATAAAAGCGCTTAACGCCGAACTTGAAAAACGTGTTACCGAACGTACGGCGGAACTTACGGCTTATACCCATGAGCTGGAGGCATTCAGTTATTCGGTGTCTCATGATCTGCGTACACCGTTACGCAGTATAAACGGATTCAGCAGGGTGCTTTATGATGATTATGCATCTTTGCTTGATGAATCGGGAAGAGATTATCTGTCTCGGATAATGTCTGCCACACAACGGATGGGCATACTGATCGATGATCTTCTAAATCTTTCCCGCGTGACAAGATATGAGCTTAAAAGGGAGCTGGTCGACCTGACCGGAATTGCTTATCAAATCGTAAATGAGTTGAAGGCTGCTGATCCCGACCGTACCGTGACGATTTCGATTGCCGATGGCATTACCGGCAACGGTGACCAGCATATGCTGAATATCGTAATGCAGAACCTGATCGGTAATGCGTGGAAATTTACCATGAAAAAGACTAAAGGACATATTGAGATCGGAGTAAGGAATAAAGAAGGAAAAACCATTTATCATATAAAAGACAACGGTGCGGGATTTGATATGACCTATTATAAAAAATTATTCGGCGTTTTTGAGCGGCTTCATTCAACGGGAGAATTTCCGGGAACGGGTATCGGGTTGGCTATTGTACACAGGATCATTCTTCGTCATGGCGGGAAGATTTGGGCGGAAGCAAAGCCGGATGAAGGCGCCACATTCTATTTTACATTGGAGTGACCATGAAGTATTTAATTACAGCTGTCGCCATCCTCATAGCATCGTGTTCAATACAAACAACAGAAAAAGAATATGCAGTAGCTGCAGTTCAGCATTCGGTGCAATCATTGCCTTTTTTCTGGGCAGTTTCAGAAAAATTATTTACCAAGAACGGTATTCAACTCCAACCGATGCTCTGTGAATCCGACTCTGAAGTCATGGATAAAATTGTAAACGGAGTAGCTGATTTTGCATTTGTTCCGGCATCGCTGGTAGCTAAATTGTACAACGCGGATAAGCGTATAAAGATAATCGGGGTTCTGTCGTTTTCAGATACGGATGAATGCTTCATTCATTCTAACAACTCACATAGAGCATATCCTGAGTCTTTGGAAAAAATGATGATCGGATTATTTGCTCAAAACAGTTCATCAGGCAACTATTTGGCAAAGGTAGCGGAAAAATATGATCAGAACGATTTGCCGAAAGAGATCTTTTTTCATGACCTGCAGAGCATGGTTGACGCTATGGATAAGGGACGGATCGACGGAGCTTTTGTCTCTGATACTATTGCGCGAAAGATTGTATCATTAAAAAAAAATCAATTTACGATCGTTCAAGAACAATATCTGTATTATAAAAATATTCTTATTGTAGTAAATGCAAAAAAATATGAGAATGACGAAATGTTGTATGGTACGATTTTGAAAGTGCTGTTGCGTGCAGAAAAAGAGATCAATTCAAATCCAAAAAAAGTCTATACCTATGTAAATAAGGAATTCTATGATACAAATGTATCATCTGATGAAATATTCGGGTTATATGATTATTACGTGCATATGCCCTGTGACTTGAACTTAATACTCGGATATGATGAAGAGCGAAGTAAAAAAGATCCTTCTGCAGATATTATTTCATCCGCAGTTTTATTTAAAATTGCCCCGCATAGAATTTTTTACAATGTACGGGGCACTTTATGACATTGTCCCGATTCTTACAAAAACATATCGGCTTTTTGTTGATCATTATGGTACTGATGGGATATTTCATGTTCAAAGCGATTATATATTTACATCAAGCGTTGGATGTGAACAAATCAGTACATGAGCTCTATGATCTGACCTTTCAATTGTATGAAATACGGATTGACAACGATTATGGCGGAGAATATGAAAAGGAACTTCTTAATCAGATAAAATGGAAGTTGAATTATCAATTGAATGACCGCTTGCTTCAGGATTATGAATGCATATCGCTTTTGCATTTTATGAATTTGCAAACGGACCGGTCTTTTGCGATCATCCAACAATATCCTTTCACTGTGCAACAATCAAAAATCAATCAACGGCATACCCGTTCGATTAGTACTTCGCTGAATGCGGCGAAACGATCTCTGGTGCAGGCCTCCGCTTCGTTGGCATCGGTCAGTAATCATAATTTTGAAGAACGGAAATTTTCAATTATTTATTTGAGTATCGGGATCATATTATTATTTTTCGGCAGCTTGTTTTTAAGCGGAAGATCAATACTCAACTCAATTCGTGCGGACATATCATTGCTCTCACCGGAAAAGACATACAACCGACAGGATTTAGGCATTGGGGTGCCGCGGCAGAGGTTTATTTTTAAAGAATTCAACGAGATCGATACACGGATAAATGCAATGGATAAGGATCTCAGCTCAACCTATGATGAGATATATCACATGGCATCGTTTCCCCAGCTTGACCCAAATCCTGTCTTGGAAGTCGGTTTCGACAAACGAGTGCTCTATGCCAATAACAGCGCTAAATTGCTCATGCATCATTACGGTGATTATATATTTTTCCCTGAAGATATTGATGATGTATTCAAGGAATTGCAGGGTCAGGAGATTGTTTCCTACATTCGCCGTGAAATAACGATAGGTAAACAGATATTCGAACTGTATATCGATAAACCGTATGATATCAATGCGGTACGAATTTATTCGGCGGATATTACCGACAGGAGAAAAGCTGAACACCGGCTTTTAAATACAACGCGCATGTATAAATTGTTGAGTCGTGTCAATCATGGTATTGTCTATATGCACAATGCGGAAGAATTATTCAAGCATATTTGCCGCTCGGCAGTGGAAGACGGCGCTTTTTCCGCATCATTTTATGCGGAAATGCGTAACGGAAAACTCCATGTCGTTACATCCGCATCGTTGAAGAACAAAGGGGATATCCGCTTTCTTGCTGATACCGTTTATCAGGCACACACGGCAACATCCACCATTCTTTGCGTGTACAATCAATTGACAGAGGAAACCTACGCCAAGCATGATTGCAGGTCTTTGGCGATCTTACCGGTACGAGACCGTGACGAACATATCGGATGGCTGACGCTTTTGTCGGAGGAAGAGAATTATTTTGGCAGTGAGGAAATTCAACTATTGGAACGCATAATAGTTGATGCAGAGTATGCCTTAAAACAATACAAGCATGAACAACAGCGCAGAACGTTTGAAGAACAGCTCCATAAGAGTGAAATGCGGTACCGTTCATTATTTGACAAAAACAAAGCCGTGATGCTGCTCATTGATCCAAAGGATGGAAAGATAGTGGACGTGAATGATTCGGCATGTATTTTTTACGGATATACCAAAGATCATATGAAAAGCATGACCGTTTATGACATCGATACCATGGCGCCTGAAGATATCACAAAAGAGATGAGCAATGCCGTGGTAGAGCAACGGGATCATTTTATTTTCCGCCATAAGCTTGCGGACAATAGAATAAGGGATGTCGAAATGTATGCCGGAAATATTATGATAGACGACAACATCTTTCTTTTCTCGATCGTGCATGATATAACCGATAAATTGAAAGCGGAAGCTGAGATCAAACAGCTGAATGCCGATCTGGAGCGGCGTATCGCCGAGCGTACCGCCGAATTACATGCATATGCCAAAGAACTTGAATCTTTCAGTTTTTCGGTATCGCATGATCTTCGCGCGCCGTTAAGAAGTATCGCTGGATTCAGTAAATTCTTATCGGAAGATTTTTCATCAAAACTTAATGAGCAAGGTCAGGATTATTTACACAGGATCAACAGTGGTGTGGATAAAATGAATGAGTTGATCGATAACCTCCTGAATTTGTCAAGAATAACACGTGCAGACCTGGTGGCAAAACCGGTGAATATCAGTATCAAAGCCCGAGAGATCGTTGATGAGCTTAAAGCCGAAAATCCCGGAAAAAAAGTTGAAATCATCATTGAAGAAAATATGATCGTTGCAGGGGATGAGCGGTTGTTGAGCATAGCATTACAAAACCTTCTTAATAATGCATTGAAGTATTCTTCTAAAAAAGAATTGTCGAAAATTTCTTTCATGTCCAAGACAGACGATGGGAAAAAAGTGTATTATATTCAGGATAACGGGGCAGGATTTGATATGCGCTATGCGGATAAATTGTTCGGCGCGTTCCAACGGCTTCACGGAGGCGGCGATTTTCCGGGAACCGGGATCGGATTAGCGATCGTGCAACGCATCATTCTTCGTCACGGAGGAAGAATTTGGGCCGAGGCCGAGCCTGACAAAGGCGCAACATTCTATTTCACTATTGAATCGAAAATGGAAAGTCTTGCGCAGTGAGCATGAATCGTGCTATTATATAAAAAAAGGAGTATTTGATGAGCAGAAAAGATATACTGCTTGTGGAAGACAATCCCGATGATGAGGCGTTAACGCTCAGGGCATTGAAGAAAAATAATATTGCCAATTCAATTACTGTTGCTCATGACGGTGTTGAAGCGCTTGATTATCTTTTCTGCCGTGGAATGTGGGAGAGCCGCGATTGCAATGACCAACCTCAGGTTGTATTGTTGGACCTGAAATTACCGAAGATATCAGGGCTTGACGTATTGAAAGCTATTCGGGAAAATGAGAAAACAAAATTACTTCCCGTTGTGATCCTGACCTCTTCTACTGAGGAAAAAGATATCCTAGCAGGTTATGAGTTGGGAGCAAACAGCTATATCCGTAAACCTGTTGATTTTGAACAGTTCCTAGAGGCTGTGCATGAGCTGGGCCTATACTGGCTTGTGATTAACCAAATACCACCCTCTATATGATATGAAAATTGATGTTAAACGCACAATAAAACTTCTTATCGTTGAGGATTCCGAAGATGATGCTTTTATCATGGTTCGCGAGATCCAAAAAGCAGGGATCAGTATACGCTGGGAGCGTTGTGACTCGGAACCCGTTTTTGCACACATGATTTCATCGACGACATGGGATGTTATTATTTCCGATTATTCATTACCAGGTTTCAGCGGTATTCAGGTGTTGGAAATATTGCGTACGTTATCGCCCGAAACGCCGTGTATTATGGTTACCGGACAAATGGGTGAAGAATTTGCGGTCGAGGCCATGCGCAAGGGCGCACGCGATTATGTTATCAAAGGTACATGGTCAAGGTTGATCCCGGCAATTGAACGCGAGATATCAGAGTCGCAGATGCGAGTACAGAAAAAACTTGCTGAAGAAAATCTTGCAAAACAGCAAATGATCTATCAGGCTTTTCTGCAACAGTCTATTGACGGGCTGCTTCTTTTTGACGAGAGCGGTTGTATAATTGAATGGAATAATGCTGCAGAAAAATTGACCGGTATATTACGAAAAGATGCTCTGGGAAATTCGATAGAAAAATTTGGTTCATTTTTTTGCCCGCAGGAAGACTGCCATTCCTTCTCAAAAGAGGTCATTTACAGTTTGATAGATATCGGTTCTTATGAGAAAACGATCGTAAATGATGGAATAGAAAATAAAATAGTGGAGGTCAGGCCCTTTACTATCAATATCGTCAATTCTGTTTTATACGGAATGACGATCATGGATATAACGCAACGCAAGAAAAGCGATGAACAGATCAATAAACTCGCTACCGCCGTCACTCAGAGCGCAGAAGCGGTAGTCATAACCAATGCTGACGGTCTCATTGAATTTGTCAATCCGAAATTTACCGCTATTACCGGATACTCGTTTGATGAGGTTCACGGAAAGAATCCTCGTATTTTGAAATCAGGCTTTACGTCAGATGATGAATATAGCGTATTGTGGAAAACGATATCGACCGGTAATGTGTGGCGCGGTATTTTTAATAATAAGCGAAAAGACGGATCGCTTTTTTGGGAGTCTGCAAGCATAACTCCGATCAAAGATGCCAATGGTGCTATTGTCAATTATATAGCCATCAAAGAAGATATCACCGAGAGAAAACAGACCGAGAGTGCACTACGTGAAAGTGAAGAGAATTATCGAATCCTTCTCAATACGCTTCCTGATTTTATCCTTTTACATAAAAATAATAAAATTGAATTCATCAATGAAGCCGCACTGGTAATGATGGGCGAAACGATGGAAAGTGTGAAAACTAAAAGTATCCTTGATTTCGTCGCGCCTGAATATAAAAAAATGATCGCAACGAATATAACACGACGATTAAAAGGTGAGCCTATCGGTGACTATGAAGTTGACCTGATAACGACACCCGGAGATATTATCAATGTTATCGTTCGGGCAAAACCTGTGACATGGAAAAATGAAACCGCGATCCTCGCCGTATTGATCGATATTACGGAACGTAAACGTTTTGAACGTGAACTTCGCGATATGATCGAGGTGGCTGATGCGGCCAATAAGGCGAAAAGCGAATTTTTAGCAAATATGAGCCATGAGATCCGTACTCCGATGAACGGGATAATGGGCATGACCGATCTTATATTGGATACTCAATTGTCGAATGAACAACGGGAATATGCCGAGATAGTGCGAACGAGTGCAAACACATTGCTTACGGTCATCAATGATATTCTTGATTTTTCAAAGATTGAGGCCGGAAAGATGGACATACATATCAGCGAATTCGACCTGCGTAATTTGCTGGAGGACATCATATCGTTATTTGCGTATAAAGCCCATCAGAAAGGTCTTGAGCTTGGATTTGTTATGACACAGGATGTGCCCGACAGGATCGAAGCCGATCCGGTGCGAATTCGTCAAGTAGTGACCAATCTGCTTGGAAATGCCATTAAATTTACTCAGACCGGAGAAGTGTTGTTACAGGTGAATCTGATGCATTCCAGCGAATTACCAAATCTGTATTTTCGGGTCATCGACACCGGCATAGGTATACCGGTTGAAAAACAACATACGATCTTTCATGCATTTACACAAGCAGATGCTTCCTCAACTCGCCGCTTTGGCGGGACAGGGCTCGGTTTATCGATATCAAAACAACTTGTTGAACTGATGGGCGGAAATATCGGTGTTGAAAGCCAGGAGGGCAAAGGATCAATATTCTGGTTCTCGATACCGCTCAAATTACAATTATCAAAGCAAACGGGTATGATGCCGTTTACCGGCGAGACGATCATCCTGATCGATCCTCATCCGACACAGCGGTATGTGTTTTCTGCCCTGGCGGAATCATTAGGTTGCGAAGTACTTCAAAAAGAGAACGGAGATGATATATGCTCGGCTGTAAAAGCCTTTGAGCACAATGATCACCCGATACAAAATATTTTCGTTGATGTGTCCACAGCCGATGAAGCGGCAATATTTATGAGCCAAATCAATGAGTGCAACGAGAATACATCGTTGAATATCATCGCTTTGTTATCGAGCATCGGGAGAACATTATGTGATGAATTATCAGGACTGGGAATTGTAAATTATCTTATCAAACCGGTGAAACGGAATCTGTTGTATCAATGCTTGGGATCGCTGAAAGGCGAATCAAAAACACCGGTGGAAACATTACAGCGAATGCACCCGGCCTCATATCGCGTGTTGATAACGGAAGACAGCGAGGTCAATCAGCTTGTCATCAAGATGATGCTTGAAAAGGTCGGATTGACCACCGACAGCGCCGTCAACGGAAAAGAGGCGTTAGCTGCTTTTAAAAACGGCATGTATGATCTGATCCTTATGGATATCCAGATGCCTGAGATGGACGGACTTGAAGCAACATCAGCAATTCGGTCATATGAAAAAAACAACGGTTTAAAGGCCATACCTATTATAGCGCTTACAGCTCATGCAATGAAGGGTGACAGGGAACGTTTTTTAACATCTGGTATGGACGATTATGTCTCGAAGCCTGTTTCTCAATCCGAATTGCATCAATGTTTAAAAAAATGGTTGCCGGAATTGGATGTTGCCGATACAACTAAACCAACGGAGGGAATAAAATGAAGATATTGATCGCTGATGATGATTTTGTATGCCGTATGCTTTTGCAGAAATTATTAACACAATATGGAGAATGTACGACCGTGATCAACGGATTGGAGGCATTGAATGCCTTTCGTGTGGCAATGACTGAAAAAGCTCCGTATGATCTTATTTGCCTGGATATCATGATGCCTGAAATGGATGGCCATGATGCATTAAAGGGCATACGCCGTATTGAACGTGAACTTGACGTTCCGTATGATAAAGAAGTTCATGTACTTATGACCACCGCGTTAGGTGATCCGCGAAATGTGGTTGAAGCTTATCATAAGGGAGGCGCAACGACCTATATCGTAAAGCCTATCACAAAACAAGGACTTACCGAGCGGTTGAAGGAAATGAAACTGATCTGATAACATGGAAACTCTGACCTCAATTCTTCTGGTAGAAGATAACGAAGATGATGCAGTTATTATCGAGCGGGAACTTCGCCGCAACGGACTTAAATCCCATTGTTTGCGGGTTGAGACCGAGCCTGATTTTCTCAGAGAACTTGACAATGACTATGATATCATTCTGACCGATTATAATCTTCCGCAATTCAGCGGAATGCGTGTTCTCGAATTATTGAGAATGAATAATATTGATGTTCCATGTATTATGGTTTCCGGAAAATACGGGGAAGATACTGCGGTTGATGCCATGCGTGCCGGTGCCGTTGATTTTTTGGTCAAGAGCAATTTATCGCGACTTGTACCCGCTATTCAAAGGGAGATACGCGAATATCGGTTACGGAAAAAAAATTATGTCGTAGAAGCAAAACTTGTTGAGCGTGAAGAAATATTTCATAAACTTGTTGAACAATCAGTCGAAGGGGTCATCTTAGCTGAAAAAAGCGGAATGATCATTGAATGGAATGCTGCGATGTACCATATCAGCGGTATGCCGGAACACCATGTCGCGGGAGTGGATATTTGGGACGTTTTTGCCGAATTGAAAGTTCATTGCGACGGAAAAATGATCATGCGTGAAGATTTGAAGGATAAATGGCAAAAGATTGATACCGAAGGATTGACGTATTGGCAGAACGTGTTTCATGCAGTGTCCATTGTTCATACGGATTATGGTATTCGGGAAATAGAAACGGGTATTTTTCAGGTCAAAGGCGTTGAGACATTATTGTATTGCATGATCTGCAGAGATGTCACGGAGCGAAAAAAAAATGAACGAAGTTTGAAAGAAAGCGAAGACCGTTATAAATTATTACTTTCATCCGTGACCGATTATATATTTTCGGTAAAAGTCTCCGGCGGGATCGCGGTACATACCACACATAGCGAGGGATGCAGGGCTGTGACCGGATATACGCCGGAAGAATTGTATCAAAATTCTTTACAATGGTATGCCATGATACATGAAGATGATCGGAACGCAGTCAACGAAAAAACAACTGATATTTTACACGGGATATCGGTAATGCCTTTTGAGCATAGGATTTACAGAAAAGACGGTGCTGTTCGGTGGGTTCGTAATACCATCGTTCTTCAAACCGACTTAAAAGGCACTTTGATCGGATATGACGGATTGATCAGCGATATTACCGAACGAAAATATGCCGAAGAGGAATTGATAAAACGCGAAAGGATGCTGGCCGCGATAGATTATGCATCCGAGTTGTTTTTAAAAAATCCGAACTGGCTTGATGTTATCGACGAGATCATAAAACATATCGGCATAGCTGCTCAAGTAAGCAGAGTGTATATTTTTCAAAACGAGATCATTAATAAAAAAATCGCCATGAATCAGTTGTTCGAATGGACCGATCAGGGAATATCCGAACAACTGCATAATCCTACTTTGACCAAGGTCACCTACGCCGATGCAGGTGCAGAACGATGGCTGTGCCTTGGTGAAAATACAATAATATGCGGCAAGGTGAAGGAATTCCCTGTATCCGAAAGAATTTTATTGGAGGATCAAGGGATACAATCAATTGCGGTAGTGCCGATTTATGTAAAAAATGAATGGTGGGGATTTATCGGTTTTGACGAATGTCGTTATGAACGGGATTGGCTTCGTTCAGAACTTGAATTGTTGAACTCATTGGCGCATTTGATAGGCACTGCGATCGAACATACGCTTGCCGATAAGGTGCAGGCGGAATATATTGCCGTATTGTCTGAGTTATCTGAAACGGCAAGCTCATTCAATGAGGCGCAGAATATCGATGAGATCATTGATGTAGTCGGCGCTTTGTTGCAGCGGATCCTTCCCGAAGCCTACACGGCAATTTCATATATTACAGCCGATAATCAGGCGGTCTCCGTTCGAAAAATGCTAGGGTTTTCAAATTTGCTGACCACACTGTTTACGGTAACCGGTATGGACCCCGGTAAAACGGTTTTCCCGCTGGATGCTATGAAAAAGGAAGATCTTGATATATTTACATCGAATAAACTTGAAACGATACAAGACGGTATTTATATGCTTCTTGCGCGGAAAGTTCCTAAGAAGGTATGCCATTCGATTGAAAAAATGCTCAGGGTTCGATCGGTTTATGCGATTGGTTTTGCCATAAACGGAAAATTACTCGGCGGAGTATCGATATTGCTGCAGGATGAGTCTATACCTGACTATCAAAAGCAGACCATTGAAACGGCGATGCAGCAGGCAGCAATTGCTATAAACCGTATCCGTATCAATGAAGCGCTTAGGGAAAGTGAGGAAAAGTACAGACGGCTGGTAGAATTGGCCCAGGAAGGTATTTTGTATGTTGATGCTTCGGATACGATACAATATGCAAATGCCCGTTTGGCGGAAATGCTCGGGTATATGACCATTGACAAATTGATCGGTGTTAACATTTTCAGTATTTTAAATAATGATATGAAGGACTCGTATATGAGGATCACCCGGGATAATAGCGCAATGAAAAATTATCAATTAGAATTTATTTTTACGACAGCTGCAGGCATAGACCTGTTTGTCGTATTGTCGGCCTCACCGGTCTACAGTGAAGATAATACATATACAGGTCTGGTAGCGTTGATCACTGATATTACCGAGCGTAAAAAAGCGGAACAGGAAGAAAAAATACGTCAGCAGCAATTGATGCAGGCCGATAAGATGGTATCGCTCGGAATGCTGGTTTCCGGTGTGGCGCATGAGATCAATAATCCCAATAACTTTATTCTTCTCAATGTGCCGGTCATAGATCAGGCATGGAAAAGCGTATTGCCGCTACTTGATGATATTTATGAAAAGAACGGTGATTTTATTGTGGGGAAACGGTTGAAATACTCTCAGCTTCGCGATTCGATCCAACCGCTTATTCAGGGTGTTGAAGATGGCGCCAATCGTATTAAGATTATTGTTGAAGAATTGAAAGATTTCGCACGACAGGATACAATGGATACAATGACCGGAATCAATATCAATACCGCCGTGAATAATGCGTTAAAATTGATATCACCGTTTATAAAAAAATCAACCGATGCATTCACGATAGATCTGGCATCGGATATGCCTATTGTAGACGGTAATCTTCAACGTATCGAACAGGTCATAATCAATTTGGTGCAAAATGCTTGCCAAGCGCTCACCGAACCACATCAATCGGTCACTGTCCGGACACGATATAATTACGAAAAAAGTGTTGTTGAACTTGTCGTTCGTGATGAAGGGTGTGGAATTCCTGAAAAAGATCTGAAATTTATTACCGATCCGTTTTTTACTACGAAAGGCCCTAAAAAAGGCACAGGGCTAGGGCTTTCCGTTTCTCTGAAGATCGTGCATGACCACAACGGCACGATGGATTTTTCATCGATCGAGGGCAAAGGCACAACAGTAACGGTTTCTTTTCCCGTAAATGTTAAGGAAGGCGGGCGCAATGCTTGACAGAATGTATCCGGATTTTCCCGTTTTGATGGTTGATGACGAACCGCATATACTTCATGGTATGACGATCAATCTTGCAGAGGCTGGCATCAATAACGTTTTAGCGGTCAGTGATTCTCGAGAAGTTCTCAAGATCGTTGAGCGCATTTCGGTGGAGATCATCATCCTTGACTTGACAATGCCATTTACAAACGGTAACGAATTGCTCCAATCGATCAATAAGGAACACCCCGAAATACCGGTGATCGTGGTTACCGGCAACAACACCATTGAATCGGCCGTAGAATGTATTCAAAACGGGGCATATGATTATTTGGTAAAACCGGTTGAACTCAACCGGCTGATGACCGTTATAAAACGTGCGATAGAGATCCGTGATCTTAAACGTGAAAACCAGGAATTACGAAACGGATTATTGTCAAAGACCGTTCAAAATCCGGACGCGTTTTCTGAATTTACCACGGTGAACGAAAAAATGCATGCGGTCTTCCGGTATATGGAGGCGATCGCAAAAACCTCGGAGCCTGTTCTTATCACCGGCGAGACCGGTTCAGGAAAAGAACTGATCGCACGTGCGTTTCATATTTTAAGCAAACGAAAAGGCAATTTTGTGACGATCAATGCGGCGGGGTTGGATGATCAAATGTTTACGGATACATTGTTCGGTCATAAAAAAGGCGCTTTTACCGATGCGCAAAGTGCCAGGAACGGATTGATCGATAAAGCGGCCGGCGGGATCCTGTTTCTTGACGAGATCGGCGACCTGAGTCTTGCTTCTCAAGTTAAGCTGTTGCGACTGTTACAGGAACATGAGTATTATCCGCTCGGTTCGGATGACCCGCAATATACCGATGCTTTGATCATTGTGGCCACCAACCAAGACCTGAAAGAATTGCAGGAAAAAGGAATGTTTCGGAAAGACCTTTATTATCGTCTGCATGCCCATCATATTCATGTGCCCGCTCTTCGGGAACGTTCGGATGATCTTCCGTTACTTCTTGATAAGTTTTCAACCGAAGCGGCCGAGATACTCGGCAAGGAAAAACCTTCGGTCAATCGTTCCGTTTATTCGTTACTCGGGAATTATGAATTTCCCGGAAATGTGCGTGAACTTCGTGCGATGATCATCGATTCGATGAGCTTGGCATACAACAATGAACTTACCGCCGAGCATTTTAAGAAAAGTCCAATCGGGAAAGAAAATTCCGCAATAACCAATGATAACAACCTTATCGCATACTTAAGCGAACTGCAATGTTTTCCAACCTTGAAAGAGATCCAGCATGCTCTCATAGAAACTGCGCTTCATAAGACGGATAATAATCAAACGTTAGCTGCCCAGTTGCTCGGTATTACTCGCCAAGCGCTCAATCAACGGCTAAAAACGGGAAAAGATGAAGAGTAGAGATGCCGATAACGAAAATCTGTCATTAAAGCTTTACGATTGTCAAAAAAACTTGCGGTTTATTAAATCGAGAAAACGTAATTTTTCTAATCCGATTGAACAGTATGCTTCGAGTTCTGTAAAACAACGATACGGCCTAGCGGGCCGATTATCCATCACATGGCGTAATTAAAATAATAACAATAAGTTATCAGAATTAATTATGGGTTATTATCGTTTACAGATAATGTTGTTTCGCACGTGAATGCTTTTTATTCATCCCCGTGGTTTTTATTTAGTAGCAGGAAAAGTTGTGTATTATTGGCATGTTTTCTGCTATAATAATCGTATGAATAATTCATCGATTATCAGAGGAGCTATATGGCATTGATACCTCTTAGGCTTTTAATTATTGATGATTCCGAAGATGATTCTTTGATACTTAGCCGTGAGATAGTAACAGGCGGATATGAATGCTCTTGGGAAAGGATCGAATCGGAATCAGCGCTCCGTGAAGCATTGCCCAAACCATGGGATGTGATCATTATTGATTTTTCAATGCCTCAATTTAGTGCCGTGGAAGCGTTGAGAACGATCAAGGAAGTAGGATGCGAGATCCCTTGTATCGTTGTATCCGGACAGGTCGGCGAAGAAGCTGCTGTTCAGGTTATGAAGGCCGGAGCACGTGATTATATACAAAAGGGTAATTATTCTCGTTTGATCCCGGCAATACAGCGTGAATTGCGAGAGTATGAGATTTTAAAAGACAAAAAACGTACCGAAGCTCTCTTGCATGAGCATGAAGAAAAGCAGATGCAGATGTTGGAACAGCTTGTGGAAGAACGGACGAAAAAATTAAAAAAGGTCAACAAAGAACTCGCCGAAGAGATATCTATACGAAAACGGGTTGAAGAGGAACTTATCAAATTTCGTGTTGCAATTGACAGTTCCGCCGATTCGATATTTTTGATCAATTATCCCGATATGAATTTTTATGACGTAAGCAGTTCCGTTTGCGTTGCTCTCGGTTATTCCCGTAAAGAAATTAAAATGATGATGCCGGGAGATATCAATATAAAATATTCCAATGATGACTTAAAAAAGATATTTGATGAATTGATCGCAATGGGCAATACATGCAGTATTGAGACGGCATTTCGCAGTAAAAAAGGTTTTATAACACCCGTGGAGGTCTCATTCAAAAGTGTACAGCTGGGCACCAGTTATTGTATCGTCGGGGTCGCGCGTGATATTACCGAGCGCAGGAAAGCTGCAGAGGCCGTTGAGCAGGCATTGCAGAAGGAAAAAGACCTTAATAAACATAAGACACGATTTTTATCGATCGTTTCTCATGATTTTAAAACTCCGTTGACAGTGATACAGGCTACGGTCGATCTTCTGGATTCATACGGTTACGGCTGGCCGGAAGAAAAACTGAAAAATCATTATAAACGCATAAAAAAATCATTGGAATATATGACCCAATTGATCGAAGAAGTGCTTATTATTGGGCGTGTGGATGAAGGACGGGTCATTTTCAAACCTGATCATACCGATATTCTTGCATTTACGCGAGAAATGTTTGATGAAATACGAGTTCTGGCCACAGAGAAGCATACGTTGGAATTTATATGTGATAAAGAACGGTTTGAAGGCTACATTGATGACAGAATAATGACCCATATCCTGAATAATATTTTATCAAATGCCTTAAAGTATTCACCGAACGGCGGTAAGATATCCTTTGCTGTGAGTGGTGATGATATGAAGGCGGTATTCACCGTTAGTGACGAAGGATTGGGGATCCCTCAAGATGAGATCCCGTATATTTTTGAATCATTTCATAGGGGAACCAATATAGCAGGCATAAAAGGTACAGGGCTCGGACTCGGGATCGTTAAAAAATTCGTAGATATTCACGGGGGTAAAATTTCTGTCACCAGTGAAGTGGATAAAGGTTCGACGTTCAGTATTGAGATACCGATCAACAAAGCAGCAGAAAAAGCATCGATTTTACTTCAAAATTAGTTTTTTTCCTTACGCAAAACAAGTTCCCGCATAGGTGGTTAACCCATGCTTTATTATAGTTGAAAACGGTCAAATGTGTGCTATATTTTTTCATAAGGAGGCTTACATGAAAACACTGATGATGCTTGTAATTGTTAATCTTCTACTGACCGTCAATAGTTTTGCCGAGTTGTATACCGAGACAGCCGAGGCAAGCGGCGGCAGTAATGAGAGTATCGATGTGATCGCCGACCGAGCGTTGGTTGTGGCAAAACGTCAGGCGCTTGAACGATCGGGGACTGTTGTTCAATCAGACACGGTCGTGAAAAATTTTATGTTGGAAAGCGACGAGATCAAATCGTTTGCCGCAGGTATCACAAAGGTCATAAAGATCGTGTCGAAAGATGTAAAATTAGATTCTCAAAAGAATGTGATAACGGTTACGCTTATCGTTGATCTTGATGTTGATTCCGGCAAAGTTCAAGAATATGCCAAAGCATTGCTGGAACAAAAACAAGAGAAAAATCACGATCCGATAGAATTCACGATACAAATGCTGAAACGGAAGAAAAATACGGACGGCACCTACCAGTATTCGATCATTCCGCCTACCATGCCTCTTGTTAACGGGGATGAATTCCGTATTCAATTCAAATCATCAAAAGATGTTTTTGTATATATCATCAATGAAGATCAAAAAGGCGAGATCGGATTGATCTTTCCACATACGAATGCCAATACAAAAATCAAAGCGAATTTTGACCAGATCCTTCCTGATGAAGAAAACGTGTTTTTTGTAGAAGGCGAAAAGGGAACCGAAAAACTGTATATAATTGCATCAACAACTGAAATGAAAGATATTGAAATATTATTGAATACCTTACAGGATGGTGCTAACGTGAAAGAGCTGTTGAAGAAAAACATTCAACAGCGTAAAATTTCCGTTACTACCTCCGGACAGCTGAATAAAAAGGTCACTGAGGTCGTGCAGGGCAAAGGCGCTATTATGAAAGTATTTACGATTGACCATCAATGATCCACATGGTTATTTGAACGCTAACCCCTGTTTCATGAAACAGGGGTTTTTATTTCGATACGATCATGCAATAAAGCAAATTCTTCAAAAACCGAAAACTAAAACTCCTTGCAGGATATTCAGTTTTACCGTATAATGAGAGCAACTAGTGGTCACCGTTAAGGATAAAACTCATTAACCGGTAAATACCGACAAGAAGACGGCTGAAACAGCCTCATACAACTCGGTTACCGTAAGGAGTGGTTCACATGCCTGAATATTTGGATAAAATTGAGTTTGCTGACATATCGGAAAATGAATTGATAGCGAAACTCCCGTCTACCCACGATACGGTCTTGCGACTCGGCGGTCGATTGATCGTTAAAGACCATCAACGAGCTTTGCTTGTCGGAAACGGTAAAGCGCTTGATGTTTTTGGCCCGGGGGAGCACATATTGGTACCGTCTGTAATGCCGAATTGTGTGAACGCAGGGCTTATTCGACAATCGGACAATTCAATTACGGCGGAAGTTGTATTTATCAATGCAAAACCTTTGACCGATAAAAAGTGGGGCACCCGCACACCGATACTGTTTCCCGATAGGGAATTCGGCGCCGTGGCAATCAGGGCCTTCGGTTCTTACGGGATCAGGATCGTCCAACCGTTGGTCTTTGTCAATACACTTGTTCTTACCCGGCAACTGTTTACCGGAAAATTGGTAGAAGATTATTTGCGCGATCTCTTTGCAGGCAGCTGTACCGAGCACATTGCAAAGGGAAGTCCGTCGATCAGAACCATGAACGATTCATATACGGTCATTTCGGAGGCCATTTTGCCGTATTCTGCAGAATCATTAAAAAAATTCGGCATTGAATTGCGTGAATTTTCCGTAACTAACATATCGTTACCCGATGAAGTGTTGCAGCTTATCGATGAAGGGAAACAACACACTGCCGATGAATATGTTCGTGATGCCGTATCTCCTTCTCAAAATTCAGAGGGGGCACCAGCACATGGCACGGTAAAACCGTTGGATATCGGTGCAGGACTTGGAATGCTTTTGCCGGGGATGATGTACGGCGCACAGCAGGTTGTGTCAAACGGTGTTATCATGTGTCCGCAATGTAATGAGCAAGTGACAGCAGGCAATAAATTCTGTCCGAAATGCGGAAAATCAATGACTGCGCGAGAAGAACGCCTGACATGTCCGTCGTGTCATGCCATGATTCCCAATGCATCGCACTTTTGCCCGAAATGCGGAGTGAGCCTTTCGCAAAAAACGTGTACGGGGTGCGGGGCTACCATTGATGCCGGAGATGTGTTTTGTCCGCAATGCGGGAAAAAGAATTAAACGTTTGAAACGATATGGCCGATTCATCGAAAATTACATTAGGACAGGTTGTAAAACTTGAGCGTGATATCAAGTCCATTGAAGATATGATACGCGAAATGCATTTTTTGCCGTCGATCAAACTTCCGCAGGCAGTCCGTGAGATTCGCGAATTGCAAAATACTATTGAGCGTGAGATCAAACATATTTCAGACAATATTGAACTTGCCACAGTGCAGATCAAATTCAACTATGAGTCCGCTGTATATAAATATCGTGCAAAGCAGGGGATATACGAAAAACAGATCAATGAGGCATTATTTTTACGGCCGGGTACTTTTACAGCAGGAACCGTTCAGACGAAAAAGGTCGAAGAAAAAAAGGGCGGACTCGATATCAAATTAAAAAATCAGCTCAGTCAGGTATTGGATAAACTGGTCGACAATGATGCTAAAAAAGAAAAATATCTTGATATGATCGCAAAGCAGATCAATAAAGCCAAGGAACAAGCCGGTAAAGATATGAAAGTAAAGGTCAGCCTCGGTAAAGGCGATGACGGTAAACCCAAAATTAAAATCAAGCTGGTTAAAAAAGATACATGAAACGAATTCTTATCAGCGCCTGCCTGCTCGGGCTTCATACTCGATATGACGGAACAAATTCAAATAAAAGAGATTCGTTGAATGAGAAAAATGCATGTTTTATTCCTGTATGTCCTGAGCAATTGGGCGGATTACCGACGCCGCGAGAACCTGCTGAAATAGTAAACTACACTGAGATTGATGTTATTCGGCGTAATTGTCGTGTCATGACCCGAATTACAAAGAAGGATGTAACCGCCAATTTTTACCGTGGCGCTGATGAGGTGATCGCCTTGTGTACATTGTTCGGGATAACCGATGCCGTATTGAAGGCAAACAGCCCGTCATGCGGTGAGAACGGTATCACAGCGGTTTTATTGAAAAATAACGGCGTGAACATTCATTATGAAGCATAAGAAATGCGATAAAGAGGAGGAGTTATGAAAAAGATTCTTATTACCGGTGCGTTTGGTCAGATCGGGTCTGAGCTTGTCCCGCATCTTCGTAAAATTTACGGTGATGCGAATGTTGTTGCTACGGATGTTCGTTATGTGAAAGACAGCCCCGTCGTAGAGGGCGGCCCGTTTGAATTTCTTGATGTTATGAATGCTGACATGTTTGCCGACACGGTAAAACGCTATGAGATCGATACGGTCATTCATATGGCGGCATTATTGTCTGCCGTCGCAGAACGCAAACCGCAGCTTGCATGGCGGATCAATATGGATGGGTTGTTCAATGCTCTTGAAGTGGCACGCGAATACGGTTGTGCATTCTTTACACCAAGTTCGATAGGCGCTTTCGGCCCCGGTACACCAAAAGAAAATACTCCGCAGGATACCATTCAACGCCCGTCGACCATGTATGGCGTTACGAAAACTGCCGGTGAATTGCTTTGTGATTATTATTTCAAACGTTTTAATGTCGATACGCGCGGCGTCCGTTTCCCCGGTCTTATCTCCTATGTGGCGCCTCCGGGCGGTGGCACGACCGATTATGCCGTAGAGATATATTACGAAGCGTTGAAAGCTAAAAAATATACGAGTTACATCGGAGCGGGCACATTTATGGATATGATGTATATGCCGGATGCATTGAATTGTATCGTTCATTTGATGGAAGCAAAACCTGCTAACCTCAAACACCGCAATGCTTTCAACGTTACCGCCATGAGCTTTGAACCTGAGATGATCGCTAAAGAGATCAGAAAACATATTCCTGAATTTGCAATGTCATATTCCGTTGACCCGGTACGTCAGGGTATCGCCGATTCTTGGCCGGATTCATTGGATACGTCTGCGGCAAAAGCCGAATGGGGATTCGATCCGAAATACGATCTTGCTACGATGACGACCGATATGCTGTTGCGCCTTCGTGAAAAACTCAATATTAAATAAGTTGCGTTAACAGGTTTTTTTTTGATAACCGCGGTTTTGGCCGCGGTTTTTTTTGTTAAATATGATCAAACGTACTGTAATGCCGAATACAAATACAGTAGATCGCAAAAGAGCTTGACTATTCTGCATGATTGGGGTTATAGTACTCTATGCGTGTAGGAATTCATGTCACACATGAAGCAGTTCAAAAGATCGGCGGTATAGGAGCGGTTATTTCTGGTTTATTGACGGCGCCGTCATATTGCGAGTTTTTCCCAAAGTCATTATTATACGGGCCATTGTTCTCTACGACGGGAACGTTCTTTACGCGCTTAGGAAAGGACGGGATCGTTCTTTATTCAGGACTGGACAATCATTACGGTGATGTGCCGTTCAAAGACACCCTGAAAGCAATCGAGCAGGATCACAACATCAAGATCGTGTACGGCAAACGCAGGATCAGCGACGAGGCCGACCCCACGATCACGGTTGATGTGGATACGGTGCTTGTGTATATCAACGAAATGAAATTGGAAAAGATCGATGTTTTCAAATACCAACTGTGGAAGTATTTTGCAGTAGAGTCCGACAGATTTAAAGATTGGGATTATGAGCAATATGTAAGGATCGCTATCCCGTTGATCGAGATCATTGAGGCCATCTACGGCTCCGACAGCGAGTGTTTTCATTTTTCCCATGAATATATGGGAATGGCATCGGCTTTGAATGTTAAGATACATCAGCAGGAACTTAAAAAACGGCTGAAAGATCATACGATGTTTTATGCTCATGAGGTCGCAACGGCACGAATGGTGACCGAAAATCATCCCGGGCATGATGTGATGTTCTATAATCTCTTGAAATATGATAAAAAACGCTCTGTGTCTCTTGAGGAAGAATTCGGAAAATATGATCATAATTATCGTAACGAGCTGATCAAGCGTGCCGATGTATTGGACCATGTCTTTGCAGTCAGTGATCTGATCGCCGAAGAATACCGTTACCTCAAACCGTCGGTCGAAGCGGAAAAGATCGTGAGCGTTTTTAACGGTACAACGTTCAAGCATATCAGCTATGAAGAGAAAAAGAAAAGTCGCGATCTGATAAAACAATATTGTGAGGCGTTATTCAATTTTACGCCGGATAGCATATTTACGCATGTGACCCGCTTAGTCATCAGCAAAGGTCTGTGGCGTGATCTGCAACTCTTGGAAAAACTCGATGCATTGTTCTATGAAAAACAAAAAAAAGGCGTGTATATTCTATTATCTTCGCAGATAGGTACCGGGCGTCCCCCTGAAGACATTTATCGTATGGAACGCGAATACGGATGGCCTGTTATGCATAAAGAGGGCTGGCCGGACCTCATCGGTATGGAAGTGGAAATTTACAATGCAATGACTTTGTTCAATGCAAAATCGCGTGCCGTCAAAGCTGTTTTCATCAATCAATTCGGATTTGGCTGTCACCAGTGCGGGCAGCGTGTACCGGAGGGCGCTCAATGGATCGATCTTCGCATCGGATCGGATGTGGAGCTGGGAATGTCTATTTATGAACCGTTCGGTATCGCGCAAATCGAGACACTTGCCTTCGGCGGCATGGCGATACTCAGTAAAGCGTGCGGTTCGTCGGCTTTGGTTGAGAACGCTTTTTCGGATTCGCCGGATTCATACCATTGTATCGATTTTTCATATATCGGAAGCAGTTCGTTGCAAAGCACGCATGATGCTGAAATGATAAAAAACATGAGCGCCATTCAACGTATACAGCATGAACAAAGTCTGTTAGAAAGCCAGAAAACGGTCATATATGAAAAAATATCACGGTTGCATAATGAAGGTGTTTATAAAGAGCGCGTAGAAAAAGCATCAGCACTTGCTAAAAAATTAAGTTGGGAATACATAGTCAAAACACGGATACTTCCTGTTTTTAAAAAGTAATCGGTTATTTCAAACATCACTCTTTTTTTCTTTGCAGCAGTTCATTATCATTGGTATACTACTGTAACTGACGGAGGGATTATGAAAAGTTATATGACCCTTTTGTGTATCATGTTCCTGTGGGGATGCGCAGCCAGCGGGCAATCGATTCGCGATCTTATGGATTCATTCACACGTGAGTATTATATCTTGAATCCTGATGCAGCATTGGAAAAAGGCATAGATCCCCGTTTTGGGATCGATGTTCCTGATGTTTTTACGGATACATCACCTACAGGGATGGAAAAAGAATATGCGCTTATCGCAGAATATACGACGCGGTTGAATGCGATCGATCGTTCGAAGCTGTCTAAGGCAGATACTTTACATTACGATGTATTTAAAAAATATCTTTCTTTTCGAACGGAAGAAAAAAAATATGCCTATCACGCATATGTAATAAGTCCGATGTTCAGTTGCCACAGTAGTATGGTGACGGCGATGACGGCACAGCTTCGCTTGAATACCGGCACTGATGCTGAACGATTCCTTAAAAGGTTGGAACAATTCCCTGTTCGGCTGTCACAGGAAAAGGAAAAGCTTATGGTACAAGTGAAAAAAGGTATACTTCCATCAAAAGGTATAATCGATGCATATAGTGCTCCCATGGAGAGTTTTATAAAAGATCAACCAAATACGAATATACTGAATTCTTATTTCAAAACGAAAATAACCGCGATGAATCTGACCGATGTTGAAAAGAAGGATTTACAACAGCGGTGTGAAAAGATACTTGCAGACTCCGTATATCCTGCATACCAAGATTATATTGCGTATGTTAAAAGCGTAAAAGAGAAGGCCCCTGATACGATCGGGGTGTGGCAGCTTCCCGACGGTAAAAAATATTATGATTTTTGTTTGCGGTATAATCTTACGTCGGATATATCTGCCCAAAAGATCCATAAGATCGGCTTGAAGGAGACACAACGCCTGCAGGGTGAGATCGTTGCGCTGATCGTTGAGCTCGGTATTGAAAAACAAGAAACGTTCGGTAAAACGATCAATGCCTATTGGGATTATTGTACGCAAAAGGAACCGGGCTTACAGTACCCTAATACGCAGGCGGGCAAAGACCAAACAATCAAAGATTACCGCAGTATCATCGAAACGACGGAAAAGAGGTTGCCGGAGTTATTCTCATTATTACCGAAAGTGAAAGTTACCGTTGAACCGGTACCGAAGTTCAAAGAGAAAACAGCAGGAACGTATTACCAGCCTGCGCCGTTGGACGGATCGTCTCCGGGAGTGTTTTTTGCCAATCTCGGGTATCAGCATTATAAACCTGACATGGCGTCGCTTACCTTTCATGAAGCGATCCCGGGTCATCATCTGCAGTTTGCCATCCAGCAGGATATCGGGTTACCGTTGTTCTACACCATTCCTTTTTTTACGGCATATATTGAAGGATGGGCAATGTATGCAGAGCAGATTGCGTATGAACAGAAATGGTTTTCAGATGTACATTCCCGTATATCGTATCTTAGTTCCGCTTTGTTTCGGGCTGTGCGCATGACCGTAGATACTGGTATTCATACGCAAAAATGGACAACTGATCAAGCTTATAAGTATATGGTCGATAATGTAGGATGGGGATCGTACGGAGAGGTCGGTAGGTATGCAATATGGCCGGGACAAGCCTGTGCCTATATGTTCGGAAAGATGACATTTCTTGAACTGCGTGCAAAAGCACAGAAGGAGCTTGGGAGCAAATTCGATATTAAAGAATTCCATACTGCCGTGCTTGAGAATGGAACGTTACCGTTTTCTCTGGTGGAACGACAAGTTGATGAATATATAAAAAATAATTAAAGTAAATAAGGAGGCGCTATGTTGTATGATCTTATCAAGCGTAACAGGAGTTACCGTCGGTTCCATGAAAACCATGTTGTCGATACAAAGATGCTCGCTGAACTCATAGAATGTGCCCGATTAGCGCCGTCAGGGCGTAATCTGCAGCCGTTACGGTATATACTTATAAATGACCCGATGAAAAATGCGTTGGTCTTCTCACGGC